>NZ_QUED01000045.1:0-8411 GCF_003477865.1 Blautia sp. AF34-10 | reverse complement strand
ATAAATCTAGCGATTCACCTTTTACTTTATTTCCTACATTATGAATAATCATATTTTTTATGTTTACACTTGAAAATCCTGCATGTCATCACCACTTTCTATCCAAAATGTATTATTACTTTTCTATGCCATCATTCTTTTCTCCGTTTCATGAACAATCACATACTTTGTATCTTCTTTTTCTTGTTCTAATTGTGTCCTTGCAAACTCCGCAATCGGTTCCGCAACAGCCAATGCTAAGCGTACCGGCACTGCATTACCTATCTGCTTATACACCAAATCAAGTTTGGCATTATCATTTCTGTTACTTGTTCCTCTGCTAAATTCATACCAATCCGGAAATGTCTGAATTCTTGCTATTTCCTTCACTGATAGGCGTCGATTATTCTCTTCCCCATCACTAAAGACATATCTATCCTTGCCAACATGTTCCATAGGTGCTCCTGCTGGATGGATCGGTGCCTGTCTACCTGATGCCTGAATCGTAAAACTTGGTTGTGACCATAGTTTTTTTCGATTACGCGACATAAAAATAGTAGAATACGAGCCTGTAAAATAATCTCCCGGATCATCCTCTAAATCACCAATAGCATCACGAAGTGTTACCACCTCTTTCAATCCATCAATACCATACCCATGTGTAGGTTCCGGATGAACATATTCAAAGTCTATATCATTCCTGACACCAACCAAAATTACTCGTTCTCTTATCTGTGGCACACCATATTCTGCCGAGTTTAAAAGCTTGTGATATATTGTATATCCTGCTGCTGCAAAGTCCTGAACAATCTGCTTGAAAACCTCACCCTTTCCAAGAGTCATCATTCCTTTTACATTCTCAGCCACAAAAATTTTTGGTTTGCTCTGCATCAGGCAACGAATAAAATGTAAGTATAAAAAGTTTCTCTTATCATCAACCAATCTCGGTCCAGCCTCTGAAAAGCCCGGGCAAGGGAAACCGCCTAATACAATATCTGCCTTGGGAAACTCCTTTATTTTTCTTATATCACTCTTGTCCATGTATATATACTTACCTGCATTCTGTGCATAGGTTTCTCTTGCTTCATCAAATATATCGTTTACATAAATCGTATTGAATACATTATTATTGATATTTTCATCAAAGACCTTTTTGTCGGCAAATGCTACTTCCATAACTTCTTCGCCCATAACTGCTTTTAAGCCTGCTAATTCGAAGCCCAAATCCAGACCACCGCATCCCGAAAATAGTGACAGCAGGTTCCACTTATTGGGATCATAGTTAAGCTTATCAAACTCAATCTCTTCACTACAATCTGCAAATGCCTGTCTTTCTTCTTCAATTTTTTTATTTAGAAGTTCTTTTACTTCATCAACTTTATAATCTGGAGCGGGTTTAAATTTACCACGCCCTCTTTCTTCTAAAATAACAGCCATGTTTGTCACCTCTATACTATTTTATCAGTTCCCGAATTATCCTCATCAATATCTTCTGTTGTTCTAATATTTAATTTCCGCATATAATGAATAAGTCTTTCAGCCACCTCATCACCTTTTACTATTAATGGCTTGTCAAAAACAAGTTCGGGAACTAATCTATTATTAATTGCATCCCAATTTACTTGAACTGATAACGGTCTATTCCCATCCCATTTTTCAGCAAAAGTTCTGTAATTCAAAGCCTTACAAGCAAAATAAATATCCGGGTGCATCATTACATATTCTCTTATAGGAATCATTTTATCTATTACATCTTGCGCAGAATGAACATTCTCATCCATCAATATGTAGTTAGCCACACCGCTATCTCTTATGATTTGTCCACAAACGCTCGCATTTTTCTTATCTGGAGAAAGATTACTTCCTGCATAAACATCTACTACCTGTTCATCTGTAAGTAACATTTTCCCAGATAAGTCTCCACCACTTTTATTAAGCAACTCAAATTTCCATCCGAGGGTAATTGAACCCTTTTCAGTTCTTCTAAATCCATTTTTATAAATCAGCATTCGCTCATAAAATTTATCCTGAATAGCTGTAGTAGAGTGTTCTATAATATCTATCCAATCTTCACCAAATAATTGTTCTGCACGTTCTGCACTCATCTTATTTTCAATAAAATCAGCATTTTCTTTCTTATAAGAAATTTTAATTTCAATATCACCCTCATCTGATTCTGCCAAAATATAAATGTCTGTTTTAGGTTCTCCTTTACGACATGTTGGTTTCCCAGATAAAACTACTGCATATTCTTTTCCTTCAAAGACAAACTCTGTCCCTTCTAACATAAATCCTAATATTCGTCTTTCTGCCTCACCAAAATCACCCATGTCATACCTCCTAATATTTTTTTCTGCAAATCTCATCTTTTCCAATATTCACAAATGAATTAATGTGCAATTCCCCAATGTCAGTTGCATTTTTCTTTATAAAATCAAACAATTCTGGATAATTATCCAAATAATAATACATTTGAGGACATACAAAATTGGGATTAAACTTGCGAAGTGTTTCTAATTCTATTTCCTTTGTCATCTGAAAAGACAATACTGGCATTGCGTAAGTATGTCTTGTAAGAAAACCATCTATTCTTTCACACACTCCTTTATCCGACTTGTATTGTTCTCTCCATGTGTTAATATCAATTCTCTTACCTAAATGAATCCTTCCAACTATCATTTTCGCAGGAGAACTAACATACATATATGCCATTATTTCTTCATTTGGAAATGTTCTTCTATACTCAAATAGCTTGCTACCATCCATAATTTTATTGTACCATTCTGGCTTGAAGCTCAATAACATTGTTCGCATAATAACTAAACTTCCTTAATAAGTAATTAGAAAATTGTCTATCTAACAGCATTATACATATCATATATGTTCAATAATCTGGACTCATATTTCCAATATTACTTAAAAATAGCATTCCCATTCATAGAAATAAAGACAAAATCCCAAGGTAATTTTACCACAATTCTCATGAATTCTCCACATTAATTTCCTTTCTTTTTTGTGAATTTTTCACATCACCTTCCTCTCCTCACATCCTTGATCTTCTCTCCGATCCACTCCATAAACTTCTCCAGCAGATTAATCCCACCAATCACAAACTGTTTCATAAACTCATATGCCTTTTCCAGCTTGTCCTTTAGGCTACGATTCTCCTCCCGCAATATCTGGTTCTGATACCTCAGCTCTATCACCTGCTCCTTCAGATAATCATCTCCATCGACCGCACCAAGCAGTTCCTTCTTAAGCCTTTCCGCCTCTTCCAGTTCAAATTCAGCCCGTTCAGTCTGTAATTTTGCAGTATCCGAAATCATCATCCACTTGTCAGCCTCTTTTTTCGCCACCTCAATTTCCTTCTGTTTATCTGTGAGCTTATCTACATTCTCATAATATTCCAGCCTTAATTCCAAATTCTTTAAGCGTAAATCCGTTGTTTCCAACTGCAATTTCTGATTTTCGACTATGGTATCATCCAGCTTCTTTTGAGCCTCAGACTGTTCTTTTCTAAAACCATCTCGCTTACTTTCAATTTCTTTCTCCAGAGACTCAATCCGTTCCTCTTTTAATTCCAGTACAACTTGTGCCCCCTCTATCTCCTCCTCAAGTTCAGCCACTTCTTTTGCCCGTTCCTGCTTCTTATAATCCAGTACGGATAAATGCTTATTGTGTGTATCTTTCTTTTTCCAGTCAATTCCGTACCGGCTCATAATAAGGGCAATATCATCTTTCTCCGCCTCCGCCCACTGCTTCCATTCGGTATTGCCTTTTCCTTCACTTACAAATCCTCTTGTCGCTAGTGCAGCCTTAAGACTTGTCTTTGTCTCCAATCCTCTCTTACAGCCTGATACCCACGGGATAAAATTCAGATGCAAATGTGGTGTTTCCTCATCCAAATGAATATAGGCACCAATCACATAAAGCTGTGGATTTCGAAGTTGGAACTTTTTCACATAATCCTTCAGCACCCATGTTGCAACCTCTGCAGAATAACTACCTACTCCGGTATCATCCTTGTTGCCTATCTGAACGATAACCTCATAAAATAATTTTTCCTGCTTGCTTCTTGAAATCTTATCATAATAACTTTTAATCTGCCTATCCTTGCGTTTCTGCTTTGCATTATATTCCTTAAGTACCTCGTCAAACAATTTGTGATATGCCTGCTTAATATCCTCATGGATAAGAGTGATATTATTCTTGGTACGGCTGGCATCTACATTGTCAGCTATAAATCTTCTCGTGTTGTGCCCGATGGAACCTTCCCCATTCATAAAACTGATAGTTCTTTCCATAGTCAAAATCCTCCTCTTTTGGTATGTATATATGCACCTCCTTCTTATCCGTAATGAGTGCCGGATACGGCACGAAACAGCAGATTTCCCTGGGAAGGTTTTGTTACTTTTGTCAAAAGTAACGCAAAAGCACTTTTGACAGCTTCGCTATCAAAAATGCAGACCCGCAAGCGGGTTTTGCGCTCCTCGCCGGAGTGGCTATACGGCTCTCCCCGCCGGATAAAGTTCCCTTTCGGGAGCTTATGAGTCGCGGATACGCGACATATTATTTACCAGCCACAGCCCCGATACAGAACTTCGCTTATCCCCTAATGAAAACAGTCCACCACATCATGCAGAACTACTTCCTCTGCTATCATTCTTGCCTGAGTTCGTAGCTGATACATTTCCACAAAAGAATTCAACTGCTTTGGTTTATGTTTATGTAACCACTCATTTTCAATATCTTCCAGCAATTCATAAGCCACTTCATTTACCTCTGTTGCTTTATCATGTAATTCTCCAAATCGTAGCAGACTTCTGTATCGCTGCGGATATTCCTTCTGTATGTAATCCATCCACATACGACCATATTTGCCAACATCTGTACTGTTCTCCTCTCCACCTAATGTAATCAACGGATAAAAAATGCCGTCTTTTTCTATGTATTTCACACCTAATTTTTCAAATAATGTTTCTTCGCTCATAGCAGTCACTTCCTTTATATAAAATATCTGTTATTCCTCATTTGGTACTGTAAGGTGTTTCATATCCGCCAATGTTCTCGGTTGTTCCTTGAAGCCTTCCAATATTTCCAGCATGGAACGGATGGGAGTAAGTAACTCCCCATCCATATCCGATGCCTTTTCTATCCTCTCAAGCTCATGCTCAATCCTTTGCAGGTTCTGCCGGAATTGTACCAACATCAACGGATTGCCTGTGGCAACCACCTTTTGATGAAGAACACTCTGGGTAATATAATCCTGCTTGGTACGAAATCCACTGAGCTTCACTCTGTTATTCAGTTCTTCATTTTCCTCCGGCGACATGCGAAATGCGATTGTCACATTACGCCATCTGTTTTTATCATCTCTATTCTTTTCTGACATTGACCAACGCCTCCCTTTCTGTTTCCAGTTGTGCTGCCATATCCGTCTGCACCGTTGGAAATAAATGTGCATAATGATATGTGATATCAACCGCCTCATGCCCGACTCTTTCCCCTATTGCCAATGCTGAAAATCCCAAGTTAATCAACAGAGAAATATGAGAATGTCGTAATCCATGAATTCGGATTCTCTTCACTCCTGCAAGCTTTGCACCTCTATCCATTTCATGATGCAGATAACTTTTTGAAATGGTGAAAATTCTGTCATCATCCCTTATTCCATAAAGACTGCTTATGAAATCCTCCATCTCAACAGTAAGAAAATCCGGCATAACAATTGTTCTGTTACTCTTTGGTGTTTTCGGGTCTGTAATTACATCTTTGCCTTCCAGTCTCTGATATGACTTGTTTATCCAAAGCGTTTTCTTTTCAAAATTGAAATCACCCGGTGTCAAGGCAAGCAGCTCACCTTCACGAATACCAGTCCAATAAAGTATTTCAAATGCATAATAGGAAATAGGCTTATCTGCCACGCACTCCAAAAATGCCTGAAATTCCTCCTGTGTCCAGAACTCCATTTCCTTATTTTCTTCTTTGCCCATAGTTCCGGCTTTTCGTGCCACATTATCCTTTAGACCATACATATTTACCGCATGATTTAATATGGCACTTAGCTGATTATGAATGGTTTTCAGATAGGTAGGGGAGAACAACTCCCCATTATCCTTTTTCAGCTTCATAATCTCATTTGCCACTGGATGACATCCGAGGTCCGAATATCATCCAGTTTTCGCTTCCCGAAATAAGGCAGAATCTTTGTCTCAATGATGTGCTTCTTTGTCAGAAAAGTATTGCGCTTTATTCTTGGCTCTAAATCCGTCAGATAAATATCCACAAAACTTTTGAAGCTCATACTGATACTCTGATCCTCTTTCAGTTTGAAATTCCGCTCCCATTCAAGGGCTTCGCTCTTCTTGGCAAAGCCTCTCTTGGTTTTCTGTTTCCTTGCTCCGGTCAAATCCTTATAATAAGTTCTCACCTCCCACATTCCGGTCCTATTATTCTTGATAACTGCCATCTATCCCACCTCCTTATCCGTAGATAGCCCGTAGATTCGTTTCATAAAATACTGTGTACTGACACGTCCTTTTATTGTCACGAATCCATCAGCCTCAAGTTCCGCATTCAGCCGTCGTATCAGTTTATAGGAATACGATAGTGAAACTCCCAGCATTTCCATTACATCCTGCGCTGTCAAAAATCTCTTGTTCTCCATAAGCTAATGCCTCCTCTCTTTTGTTTTTATTATTCAGTTCATTTTCGAACGGTTGTGATGTGTATTATATTAACAGTTCATTTTTGTACTGTCAATACTTTTTAGCAAAAAACATTTCACTTTTGTACTGTTAATGATATAATGTACGCGAAGGCAAAAGTGAGCATGGAGTTTTGCCGATTGACATGCGAAACATGAACAAGCGGCAAAGCACCATGAGAACGCGCCCGCGAGCGAGGAAAACTGAAGTTTTTTCAAGTTTTTGCCTTCGCAGAAAACGTATTTAGTATTAATGTACGATGCATGATTTGTACCTCGTGTCTCCGTGCATGCTACAACACTCATTCCACGAATAAGGAGCAGTTAAGATGGGCGAGAAATTCACCAGCCGGGTAGGCTATTTGATTCGAAACTTCAGAATTGCATCTGATATGACGCAAAAGGAATTAGCAGATAAATGTGGATTAAACGAATCCACCATCCGAAACTATGAACTTGGAAACAGATATCCGGATGAAGCGACTTTATTAAATATTGCAAACAATCTAGGAGTCAGTTTTTATGCATTATCTGACCCTGATGTTGCAAATATATTCAGCGCACTTCATGTGCTGTTTGACATTGAATGGGCATATGGATTACGCCCTACTATGAAAGGTGAAGAAGTTTGCTTTAAATTTGAAGAGCGGCTTCCAAATGCCGGTCCCCGTCCACAGGAAGACCTTGATAACTTCCGAAAGATGGTTGAGTATTGGGCACGTTTACGAGACAAACTGGAAGATGGAGAAATATCAGAAACGGAATATTATCTTAAAGAGGTAAAATACCCAATGAACCCAATAGACCCAAATAAAGAGTACACTGTTTCGTTGAATCTTGATGATGACGACCAGCTACTGGTTCAAAAAATGAATGAAGATGACGATGTAGAAGAAGCTGCTGAATTGTTAAAAGACTTGTTTCCGGATTTCTCTTATGTGAAAAGGAAAAGGAAACCGAAAAGAGAATAATCTGAAAGGACACAATTATGGATAAATTACAATACGATAGTTTTTACAAATTTCTCGTTTCACTAGGCATGTTGCTTATCACACTACCTGTATTGGCATATCTTTATATACTTAACACAAACTACAAACTCATAAGCCAAAATGATTACGATAACCTAATCCGAAATTTCAATTCAAAGGATGAATTGATAATTTAAAATTATTAGATTCACAACCACAATTATGCCTGTAGTTTCCATTGTACTTATTGTAACAGGTCTAGTCTTAATAATTATTGGCTGTTGTAAATGGTATAGCATTCAAAAAGAACTTGACGAGCAAATAAAATCTGATACCATTACCAAAAAGATTAACGCCACACAATTAAGTTCTTCAGAAACTGTTGAAAAAGTAGCTAATGAAATCTCTACAGAACAAAACAATTCAACAAATGTTTTATCCGACAGAGTTGTAAGATACATGCAAATAGAGGATAAATGTTACAAATATTTTTTCCAAAAGCTTTCTCGCAGATATCTTCTCAAACAAAAATGCAAATAGAGGATAAATGTTACAAATATTTTTTCCAAAAGCTTTCTCGCAGATATCTTCTCAAACAAAACTTGCGTATAGGCAGACTCGAATACGATATTATCGCTCTCTCAAAACATACCAAGAATGACTTGATTTTTGAAATCAAATATTGGACTATTACTAATATTACAAATAATAGACTTGAACATTTGATAACGAATGTTAAATATATGTGTGAAAAC
>NZ_QUED01000044.1:0-8626 GCF_003477865.1 Blautia sp. AF34-10 | reverse complement strand
AATTTCTATTTTCTTCTTTTGGATAAATTCAATACCCAGTTCGATAATCATAACACCTGCGAAAATAATAAGTGCCGTTGGAAGTAACCTCACTAATATCCATATTCCAATTTAAAATCCTAATTTCTATTTTCTTCTTTTGGATAAATTCAATACCCAGTTCGATAATCATAACACCTGCGAAAATAATAAGTGCCGTTGGAAGTAACCTCACTAATATCCATATTCCAGTCCATATTTCCATTGTAATATAACTTACTATCATTCCTCCATAAATTCTAATTTGTTGCTCAAATCATATCACATTTTCAAACATATCTCAATTCCAATTGTCTCTGCCCCCATCTATTGCATTGCCTTTCGGCTTGCTTCTGTAACCAGCATCCGGTTAATCTTTTCTTGCATGGTTTCCTTTGCATCTTCATTGAAATGATAGCGGACAACATATACTGTCTGCCCGATTTTCTTTGTAAATGTGTTTCCCTCTGTTTTTTTATTCATCATTTTTTCCATAATCATCTATTTCCTTTCTTTCCTGTGCCCGACAGAGAGAGGTTTGCTTCTGTCCCTGCCGGGAGTTTATCGGCACGCTGACAACGCAAGTGTCAACATAGGGTTTGAAACTTTTTTCGGGTAGTTATTTCTGTTTTCCAAAATACTATTGAAAAGTTTTTTGAATGTTCTTGTTGACACCTGTTAAAAAGTAGCTGAAACACCGGTAAATACAAAGGATTTTGGTGTCAACAAAAATGTCAACAAGCAGTAAATTTCCGGGTAATCAGTAGCCTTTCGGCATCAAAATCAGCCTTTCTCTCTGTCGGGCAGATCAAATGGCAGCTCCAACTGTTCTGCTTTCGTCAGCTTTGTAAATCCATCTTTATCCGGTTCGTTGCCACCCTCTTCTTCTGCTCCTTCCCTGATCCAGCTTCTCTGTCTGCCATATCCTTCCTTTGAAAATCTGTGGACTCCGGCTCTCTTCCAGCCAGTGATCTGCGTATCCATAATGGAACAGATCTCATTTGTCTCGAATTTTTTCGGCTCCCGGTCAAAATGGTCAAAGGCTTCTTTCCAGATCTGGACGGAACATACATGACTACCTTTATAAGCGTCCAGCCAGCCTTGTATCATTCCTGCCATCGTATCTTCCTGTGTGAACTGTTTTCGGTATTCACTGATCTCCTGCTCCATTTCCTTTGAGAACTTCAACAGGCTGCTCTTATTCTCCGTTGACCAGTAGATTTCCATTACTTCTGCCCACAACTGGTCAAAATAGGATCTGGCTTCTTTTTCATCATCGAGGATATGCTTCTCTGCCTTACTGCTGTCTATAGCAATCGGCAGGAACCGTCTTGCCCCGGTACGGTCAAAAGGAATGAACTGCCTTGTGTTCGTTGAACCTGCAAAGATACACTGACGCTTCCGGTCTTCCTCATATTTATCATAAGGGTTCCGGTAAGTGTCTTTCTGTCTGGTCAGGAATGACTTGATTTCCTCATTGCTCTTTGCACTGATTGCAGCAATCATCTCCGACATTTCCATAATCCAGTGTCCCCGGAGATGCTCGTATATCTTACTGTCATTCAACTGCTTCAGATCATCAGAAAACCAGTCATCGTTCAATGCAAGAAAACGGAAAAATGTGGATTTTCCGGCTCCCTGCTGACCTACCAGACAAAGCATTTCATCTGCTTTACAACCGGGGCGGTAGATTCTGCTTAATGCTTCCATCAGGAAGTGCTTCACAACCTCATAGACAAAATCCGAAGCATCTGCCCCCATATACCGTTGCAGAACATAACGGATTCTCTCCTGCCCGTCCCACTCCAGTTGTTCCAGATACTCACAGATCGGGTGGTATGCCCGGCTGTTGGCTTCTATGCGAAGTGCCTTATCCATACATTTTTCACTTGTGAGTTTGTAATAGCGTTCAAAGAAATAGTAGAAATAAGTCCTGCCATCATCATCCAGCTTGCAGACTTCCTCATTCCACCAGAGTTTTTTTACAATATCAATCCTGCCTGTCAGCTTGTTGTATTTCATACTCTCACGCACAAGCGGATCATTTCTCAGCACAACCATATAATTTCCAACCGTTGCTTTCGCAGTTCCTTTCTGTGTATATTCCAGCATCTGTTTCACTTCATCGACTTTGCTTTTATCTACCATCCGGAACATTTCTTTCATGGCATCTTTCTGTTCTTTTGTGGCGATCTCCTTTATCTTCTCTTTCGCATTGCTCAATCCGCTCCACCTCCTTCCATTTTTCTTTTACAAGTGCTTCCTTATCTGCCCTGTCCCCAAAGAGCAGGATATCCAGATAATACTCAACAACTGACAACTCCCTGAGAGCAGTCATAAACTTTTCATGCCATTCTTCTGTCCGTGTTTTTGGTGCATACTGTTCTTTCCATTCCAGAAGCAGGCTCAGATAATCCAGATAGGCTCTCAGGCATCTCAGATGTTTTTTCTGCCAAAGTTCTTCTGGTGTCGGCTCTGGCTTTTTTGCTGAAACGCTTCTCCTGTTCTGCGGTGACCCCCTGTCCCTGCCGGAATAAGGAATCCCAAAATCATCTGCCAGCTTCATGGCTGCATCTTTCAATCCAATGTCAAACAGTTGTGCCGTAAAATCAATGGCATCTCCTGTACAGCCACACCCGAAACAATAATATCTCCGGTCAACTTTCATGCTGGGTGATTTGTCATTATGGAAAATGCAGCGGATCAGTCCGCTCCTGTTGGGCTTTAACCCATACCTCTCCGCAGCCTGCCGGACGGTCACATTCTGTTTTACTTCATCAAATAATCCCAATTCGTTTCCTCTCTTTCTTAAATCTGCTTCCCAAATCTGGGAAGCAAGTTTTCACAAAAAACAAAAAAGCACTTTGTCCTGTCCTTACGGAATCAACAAAATGCCCTTATAGTTCCAGATCACTGGAATGTGATCTTCCTTTATTCAGTTGTTTTCTCTCTGCCTCTTCTCTTTGAATCTTTGCTACGTTCAATGCAAGTTTTTCTCTGATTGACGGCTTCACTTCTTTTTTGATTTCTTCTACAACGGCTTTTTTCTTCTCTGGCTGTTTTAACTGACGGACAACCCTCACAACAGCTTTTTCCATCGCATATTCGATTTTTTTAATCAGACCGTCCAGCCTGTTTATCGCATATTCCTTTTCTTTTCGTGATGCCTTACGTTCCGGACTCTGAATCCATCTCTTAGAATCTTCCGCAAGACGAATGTCATCTTTTCTGGTAGCCCGCATTGTTTCCTCTGCGACTTTATCCACAGCCTTGTCATAGGCTTCACTGGATACTTCGTCAAGCAAGGTTTCCACATCTTCAATACGGAGGGTAAGCTGTTGCAGTTCCTCTCTCTGTTCTTCAATCAGCTCGCCCTGACTTAGAATCCGGTCAGAATTGGAAATGAAATTTTCTTTAAATTCTTTTTCCTGCTGTTCTATTTTTTCTTTCTGTGACTGGATAACCTTTTCATTTGCCCTGACATGGTTTGACTGCCTTGCAAGTTCCAGATGATTCGCATTGACCTTATCCCTCTGCTGATTGAGCATTTCCTGCTGAACCGCAATCTCTTCTTTCTGCTTCATTCGGATATAGTCCTGTTTCTCCAGATACTGCCTTCCTCCATAGGACGGTTCTTCGTCAATTTCCAGTCCATGACGTTTACAGATATCCAGGAACATTGTCCGGCAGGCAGAATCAAAAACAACCTTACGGTTATTTGTCTTTGATCTTTTCTTTTCCGGATTCGGAAGTTCAAAGCCAAGTTCTTCCAGTGCCGCTTCCTGTTTCGGTTCAATCTCCCCATACCGGTTCGTAGCATCGAATACATGACGCTCATGAATATGCGGAGTCGCTTCGTCCATGTGCAGTGACCAGTCAATGATATGCACATTAGAACCAAACCGCTCATCGAACTCTTTCTTGAATTCATCAAAAACCAAAACCAGCGTTTCCACAGAAGCGTGTTCATCTATCGTCCCAAGCTGATAGATACTTTCTTCCGGACAGGTCTTTTTATTTTTCAGAACATCTTCCACCCCTTTACATCTGTCGGGGTGTCTTGCTTTCTCATGACGTTTATTCTGGTTAATCACATAATCGCTGTAATGATCCACATAGTATGCCATCTCAATCTGGTTAAAAGAAAAATTATCCTCTTTTCCCCGGTCTGCCATTGTGGTATATCCCTGATAGCAGTCCCAGTAAATATTCTGACGGACACGTTCATTGTCAATATGCTCACTGTGTTCCGGGTCAAATCTCCGGTCATTGTGAAGCGGATTGTAAACACCGTCTTTCCCAGATCTGCCGTTATGCCTTGTGCCTTTCAATTCACATCTCTCCTTTTTTCAAGTTGTTTCCCCGGAGGGGATTGCAGCGAAGCTTCCAAAAGTCTCTGTCCCCGTTACAGACAGTACCCAGTACCATATGGCGAAACGCCATATCACTGGGCAATGGCTGCCGCCCTTAACCTGCTAAGGGCTTTGCCCCTTAACCCCAGCAAGATGCTGCCGCTCTTTGCAATCTGGGCACAAAGGACTTCCAGCCCTCTGTACTCCCAGCAGACAAAACGTAACTCCTGCCGCTGTCCCTTCAGCAGGATCTCCGTTCCGTCTGTTTTTCAAAAATCCTCTGCATCGGATTTTGTGAAAATATAAAATGGGTAAAACAAAGGGCACTAACTTTTTACGGTTAATGCCCTTTCCTTTACTCATTCACTTTTCAGATAATTCCTGTATGTATCATTCTGATAATTGCTTCAGAACCATTTTAACATTCTTCCTAAGTTTCATTCCGTCCCTCAGTCCCAACCGGTAGAAAAATTCTTCTGTCTCTGCTCCACTGTTAAATATCTGGTCGCAATATTTTGTAATGGCCTCTTCCTGTTTCTGTGGAAGTGTGGCAATCACTTTTTTATATTCTTCCTCAACTTCATCTGGTTCTGTCACAGACGGCTGGCTCAGTTTCCAGTCTGCATACTCTTTTCCCATATGCTCCGTTATGGTCAGGTTGATAAATTCTTCAATCTCTTTTGTAATCTTCATTTAAGAATCCTATTCCTTTCTCCAGTGGTCTACTTCATCAATCTGATTTTGATTGTTTCCAGCCACACCACTGCCCAGCCAGAAAGCACAGCAGGATATAAAGTATAAAACCTGCCACAAGCATCCTGACCGCTTCTGTGCCTGTCTCCTGTCCGAATCCATACCCTAAAACTGCTGTAATGCAGATGATCCCCGACAGGATATGAAATACCGTTGCCGACAGCCATGTGAAGAACATAACCACCAGTTGTATCATTGTCAGGCATATACGCACTGGCAGTAATACGATTTTCACAATAATTCTTACAACAACCATGACTGTCCACCCCTTTCACTGTTTCAGATAACTACGATAGCTGTCTATCACAGAATCTGTCACACCGCTTTTGTAAATCTTTCGGATATCAACGATTTTTTCATCTTTCAAAAGTTTCAGCCAGTCCAGTAAATCTTTTCTGCTGTTTGCAAAATTACAACATCTTCCGTCTGCATATTCAATCCAGTATCTCATAAGTCCCTCCTACACATACACCAGTTCATTTAAAATAATTTCATCTACCCGGCTTCTTGCATTGTTTGCCCGGCGAACCCATTCCATCTGATCTCTGCTTTTCAATTCTTCCGTAATGCCTTCCTGCTCCATAATCTGTTCCATGAGGAAATCCCTGCGTTCCAAACACTGCTCATTCAGATCTGCGAGATACGTCCAGAGCTTACCACTCAATGTCAGATAGGAATACAAGCCACTCTTGTAATCTTTCAGATAGTTTCTGTGAAGACTTCCATAAAAACCAATCTCTCTTTTCTCTTCGGGTACTGCGATCAGTGGCAGATAGATTTCCCCGACAAGGATATAATCCAGACCATTACTGTTATCGTGAATGATTCTTTCTAATTTGCTCATGCTGATGCAACTCCTTTCTTCGGTTCTGCTGGGGGAAGCAGTGATAGCGGAATGAACACACCTTTTGCAATATCTTCCTGCCGGATCTCTTCTTTTTTTGCATCCAGTTCGGCTTTCTTTTTTGCCTTTGTCCGTTCATAGTATTCCTGCTGCTTTCCATTTGCTTTTCTTCTCAGGTAATTCTGGTGAAGCCTGTCTTTTCTGGCTTCCCGTTTTTCCATTTCTTCAATTTCTTCCGGTGTCATTTTCACCTCACCGAAATGTGGCGGTAAATATCTGCCGATGAAGTTAAAATAGATTTCCACTTCCTGTGTCGTCTCAACGCTTCCTTTCCGGTCACGCTCATGCACCACAATCTTTTCTACAAATTCATTCAGCATGTAAGTGGTCAATTCCTCAAAATTTTGGTATTTATCAACCAGAGCAATAAACTTCTCGCTGATCTGCGACCTTCTTCATAGCCTGATAATTCAGCTTCCATATCTGCAATTTCTGCCGACAAATCTTTCTGTTCTTTAGAATACTGTCCATCAAGAATCGCATAGCGTTCATCTGGCAGCTTGCCAAGAATATTGTCCTCATAAATTCTGCAGATCAGTTTTTCCAGTTCCTGCACACGCTTTTTTGCCTCTGCCAATCTGCTTTTCAATCTTGTGATCTCACTGGACTGCTGTGAAGTCTGTGCCTTTTTTACTGTCTCCAAAAATTCTTCACGATTCAACTGTGAATACTCCGCAACAGCCTTTAAAAGTTCCTTAATCAGCTCCATAACCACATCAGCATTAATTCTGTGCTGTGTCTGGCAGAGTGTTCCAACCGGAACTTTAGAATATGCAGAACAAGTATATTGTGGTACTCGCTTGCCATTATTTACTCGATGGACATACATTTTGGAACCACAGTCTGCACAATACATCAGACCTGTCAAGGGGTGGGCTTCTCCCCATCCATCTGGATATCTTCTCACATTGCTTCGGATTCTCTGTACATTGTCAAAAGTTTCCTGATCTATAATGGCTTCCTGCGTGTTCTCAAACACCGTCCAATTATCTTCAGATACGTAATGGCTTTTCTTATCCTTGAAATGTTTTCTGGTCTTGAAGTTCACTGTATGACCAAGATACTCTCTTTTCTTCAGAATGCCTGCAACAGTAGAAGAGCCCCAGCCATAAGGATCTTTGATTTCTTCTACTCTGCCTTTCCATAATCCGGCATCTTTCTTTGCCATATGAACCGCTGGTATCTCAACCTTATCCTCTTTCAGTGCCTTGGCAATCTGATATGGTCCGTACCCATCCATTGTCATGTGAAAGATTCTCCGTACAACTACAGCTGCTTCTTCATCAACAATCCATACATTCGGGTCATCCTTGTCTTTCAGATACCCATATGGTGTTGTACTTGCCACATGCTTGCCGGATTTTCCTTTCGCCTTGAAAGTGGATTTTATCTTTTTACTGGTATCCCTTGCATACCATTCATTCATGATATTTCGGAATGGAGTAAAATCATCGTCCTCCCGGAAGCTGTCTACATTCTCGTTGACTGCAATCAGGCGGACATTCTTCTGTCGCAGCAATTCCATATATTGTCCGACTTTCAGATAATCTCTTCCCATTCGGCTCATATCTTTAATCAGAATCGTTCCGACTTTCCCCGACTCTACTTCTTTCATCATGGCAAGAAAGCCTGGGCGATCAAATCTTGTACCGGAGATACCATCATCAGTAAAATGAACAAGATTGGTAAATCCATGTTCTTTTGCATATTGTTCCAGCAGTTTCTTCTGGTTTGAAATACTGTTGGATTCCCCGTTTAATTCATCATCACGACTAAGACGTTCATACAACGCTGTCATGAATCCCTGTTTCTCTGTCATAGTCAGATGTCCTCCTTCCTTTGTTTATTAATTGCCTGTTCTCATCCCATATCCGTTCCTGTACCGGGTTCTGATGTTTCCGGGACGTATTAACCAAAAAAGACACGCTGAATGCCTATTCAGTTCTGGTATCACTACGGGCAGGCTGTTTCGTTTTCAAGGTTCGTGTAAGAAGTAAAAAAGATTCTTACACTAAACGAAATGCTCAGAGGTCTTTTTACAGCCCCCTTACTGCATCTTTTTTGATTTCGTGTCATCTTTTTAAAGTTCCTTACACAATCTCTGTACTGACGAAACAAAATACGGACATGTTTTGAAATTGTTTTTTACAAAATACAATTTTGTTCTTTAAGGTAAAAAAATAAGCCTCAAGAGACTTTTTAATCATTTTGGAGCTCCAACTCTTTAAATTTGATTGATTAAGAAGTCTCTTCAAACTTACTACACCCGCGGCCATTTTGAACTTGTGGTATTGCTTCACCGCAAAATGGTCCGGGTCTTTTTCTTCCAACTGTGCAAAAAGGAGGTCAACGGGGCTTTGGTATTCCTCGTCGTCCTCCCTGGCTTCGCTGGCATTGATCAGGTCCAGCAGCGTTATGAAGTTCTTTTCTTCCTCCGGGGCCTCATACCAGATATAGCCGATCAGGGCCGAATAGTAGAGGCGTTCCGCCTATAGTGATAGGTAAGGTTTTGATATTATCTCCACCTTTTCCCCCACTTCACACCGGACATGCGACTTTCACCGCATCCGGCGCTCCATCGATTGTCTTCACAAGACAT
>NZ_QUED01000043.1:0-8835 GCF_003477865.1 Blautia sp. AF34-10 | reverse complement strand
CCACCTCACGATGGACACCCTTGCTGTTCTGCTATACACTTCCTCGTTGCCTAGGCGTGTTCGGGACTTTCACCCATTAGAGCGCGCCCATGGCGCGCAAACCAAAAATCGCACCCGCTAAACTGCAGGTGCGATACTTTTGTCAATATTACGAGTCCTACGCAGCTCCAGGACGGAACAACATATGACTCTAATAATATTATACACCATATTTGTATGAAGTCAAACAAAAAATTATTCAGATAAATCATTAGAAAATTCTTCACTTAGAAGGCTTTCATCATTATCAGAAGTAGTAAATTTCTCGCTTACAGGATAGGAGAAGTTTTTGCCCATTTTCTGAAAGCCATATTCCAGATAATGTGATTTGGGGATGAAGTTATTTTCCGTAAGATTATGTAGTTTGGTGAAAAGCTCTACAAGCCATTCCTGAAATTCTGTTCCTGGTTCTTTTTGGTCAAGCTCATTTTCGTAATAATGTCTCACGATACCAGCAAATATATCGGCGAACTGTACTGCAGGAGTTACAGCAGAGCTGACAAACAAAGGCATTTCTAATATGTGATGGAAAGAACGCCCAAACTTCGTTTTGAAAAGAAAACCTGTAATTGCCTCAGCAATTTTTCGGTCAGCATCCTCATGCACCTCATCAAATATCATCATTGCTTTGCCATAGTGATGATGATTACAGTAAAACTCAACCTTTTTTAAAAGAAGGTAATACTGCTTTGGAAGATGATGCTCCGGAACAATAATTGGTTCATCTGGCTTGTCCATAATTATGCAAAATAGCAGCGTCATAAGAGGTAATGATGTCCACCATGCCTTCAACATACGCTTTATTATTTGTACGATTCTTAGTAATAGTTGCTTCACGAATTAGTTTTGTAGACTTTATTTCGTCCTGTTTTCCGTAAATAGAATCTTTTAATTTATATATCTGATTTGTTATCGGTTTAATATCATTTTCATGGATACAGACACCAAGCAGGATAGGATTCTTGGTTGAATCGGTAGGGCGAGGGTATCCACTTTCGTCAATAAATGTAAGCATGTAAATAGATTACTCCTTTGTTAAGTAGTAAATTGATTATACTATAAAATAGATTGACTTACTACCAATATTATAGAGATTGTTGTTTGTTTTTGGAATCTTGGGTATTAGGTATATCCCTTGCAAGATACTGATTAAGATTTTCCTGTTTCTGTTTCAGCTCACGCACTTCCTTTTCACAATCTTTATAGGTGGAAGTCAGCTCGCTTTTCTGCTTCATCAGTTCCTGATACTCAGCTTTCAGTTTATCGACATTCAATCCCTTTAAGTTTATGCCCGCCTGTTCAAGCATACGTCTGGCGCCGCCATAAAGAATGATCTGGCTTTCGTATCTGCGGAAATATGCGTCCGGGTTCTTGGCTTTTTTGTAGCCGATATGATAGGAGCGGTTGTCTTTGTACTGCTGTGCATATTTGATGATTTCCGCAAGGTCTTTGATACGGTGTTCCAGTTCCACCACGCTCTGCTTTGCAGACTTTCCGGCTTCGGTTTTTACCGCAATTTTGTGTTCCAGTTCTGCAAGGGAACCGACTTCATTATAGCTTTGTGCCGCGATCTTTAAATTCTCGATGGCAGCCCACCTTTGCAGTCCCGGACTGCTTCTAAATTTCTCGTCCGAGGTGTCAATGAGCCTGCGGGCAGAGTAGTCCCTTTTTGGGATTACTGCCTTTCGTTCCCGTTTCCTTTCAATGCGTTCCCGGATACGTTCCTTTGTGTATTCCTTACCCAAAGACTTCGCACTGCCACGCACAAAACGCTCTTTATCCAGAGGGCGGAATGAGATGTATTTGGCAGCTCCTTCTTCAAAAGTTTCCCCTTTGATTTCATACCCTTTGGCTCTCATCAGAAGCAGAAATTCTTCGTAAGTGGAAGTCGACTTGATGCAGAAATTGATGTCCTTTCTTATCTGCGTTTTCCATGCAGAACCGTTCTGGTTAGACTGCCATTCTTTGTATTTTTTGCCACGCTGCGCACCCGGAATGATGACGGAAAGATTGTGTTCCTTGCACAGCTCATCACTCAGATTCCGGATGTGGTAATAGGACTGTTTGCAGTCGTGATATTTGTTGTGTTCGATGTTGTCAGCAGCGCAAAAAATGATGTGATTATGAACGTGTCCTTTGTCAATATGGGTGGTTACAATATACGAATATTTCCCCTCTAAAAGTTTATCTGCAAGCTCCTTTCCAATGCGATGCGCTTCTTCAAAACCAACCTCTCCCGGAGTAAAAGCCTGTATCAGATGATAGGCTTTGTTGGGACTGTTTTCCCGGCAGTGGTCCAGGGTATATTTGAAGTCATAAGCTGCGGTTTCAGGAGAACAGGCATAAGAGGAAACGAACATTTTTTCATCGGTCTTTTCGGGGTTGCAGATGTAGTCTATCGCTTTATCAACGGTTGCTTTGATAGCATGGATTTTTGTGTACGCCATACCTCATTCATCAACTCCTTTACTTCGTCCATATCTTCCTTATAAATGTTTCCGGTGCTGTTTATTCGCTTGGCAATCTGGTTCAAATTTGAGCTGATACGTCCAAGCTCCGTATTGTAATTTCTAAGATAACTGTAATCCACGTCATAGACATAGCCATACAAAATGAGCTTTCGCAAGAAAGCGGACTTGCTTTTCATGCCTGATACTCTGAACTTCTCGTCCAGGATATACTGCTCGTCATCATCGAGATAAAATTGCACCGGATTGGTGCGTTTTCTGTTTGCCATTATTTAACTCCTTCCTTTTTTGGGTACAAAAAAAATGCTGTAAAATGTTCGATGTTTTACAACAGTTTGTTTCAAAGTGTATTCGATTTTTGGATAAAGTTATCCAAGAAAAATTGTAGCAAAATTGCAGAAGAAGGTCAATGATTTTACTGTGAAAATTGGCTCAAAAAATATAAGAGGGTTAGGGATACTTCCCTATGGAAATTTACGGGTTGTGCCTGTGGCATAAAAGTAAATTTCAGCCCATGTGTCATGACATGGGCAGTGCTTGCTATGAGTGTTACCGACACTCCCGGAGGGTGTGTCGATAGTTGATTACTTAGGGAAGTAGTACTCTTATGGAAAACAGGATTAGCATAAATGTGTTTCGCTCCATTCTTTCATTTGCTCTAAAATTGGAACAAAGCTTTCGGCTAATTCTGTAAGGGTGTATTCTACTCTGGGAGGTATTTCTTGATAAATCTGACGATTGATCCATCCGTCATTTTCCAATTCCCTTAACTGTTTGGTAAGAGTTGATTTTGTGATTTCATCGCCAATTCTTCTTTGTAATTCCCCAAAGCGTTGTACTTTATAAACTGAAATGTACCACATAATTAAAATTTTCCATTTCCCTCCAATAACGGACTGCAACTTGGTCATCGGAACGCAGCTTGCCATAAGGATCTGACTACGAGAAAATTTGTTATCAGCCATAATAGCACCTCCTTTGTATACAAATTATAAAATATCATTTAATGAATATCAAGGTAGTGTCTTTTTTTATACCAGGTAAGAAAAATGCGTCTAAGACAATAAAAAGACAGTACTTGTAGAATATTTTTTTTCAATTTAGACTGTGTTTGAACGGAGGTGATAGGAATAAAACATAACATTCAGATTTCTGTTCGCAGTATTCAAAACTTTGGAAGTGAACCAGAAGTGATTTTAACCAAAACAACAGGAAGTTATTGTTTGAAAAATGGATTTCATACAATTAATTACTATGAGTTGGATGAGTATGGAAGTGCAACAGATTAATTTTATTTTACTTTCAGAAAAAGAAATGCAGATGAGAAAAAGCGGTTCATTTTCGGGACAGTTTTTATTCGTTTTAGATAACAGGACAGAGACTAGTTACTTAACACCTTTTGGAAAAATAATTTTTGAAGTGAAACGAATCCTATAACCTGAACGTTCAAAAAGAATTTGTTTGAATGTAACAACTAAGATATAGGTTATATACAAGCAATCAACTATTTTCAGAAAATTTTGTAACCATTGAGATTTCTGAGAACAACTAAAATGATTTTATTCAATTAGTATGCAGAGGAGGAATCACTAATGAGAAAATTATTTACTTCAGAATCTGTAACAGAAGGACACCCGGATAAACTTTGTGATCAGATTGCGGATGCTGTTTTGGATGCAGTCATCCGAAAAAAACCTGATGCAAGAGTAGCTTGCGAAGTGTTTGCTACAACGGGAGTGGTATTTGTCATGGGAGAAGTATCAGATGGTGCTTTAGATAGTATTGATATAGAACAAATTGTTCGCGAGACCATTAGACAAATCGGATATAGTGATTATCGCTTTGGGTTTCATGCAGATACGGTTGCAGTTATTACATCCATTCATGCACAATCTCCGGATATAGCGCAAGGTGTCACGAAAGCACTGGAAGTTAGAGAAAGTAAAATACAAGAACTTGGAGCAGGAGATCAGGGAATGGTGTTTGGTTATGCTTCAGATGAAACAGACGAATTGATGCCAATGCCGATATATCTGGCTCATGCTTTGACAAGAAAGCTGGCTATGGTAAGGAAACAGGGAGTTGTCTCGTATCTTGGTCCAGATGGAAAAGCACAAGTATCGGTTGAGTATGAAGATGATAAGCCTGTTCGTGTAGATAACATAGTGATTTCTGCACAACATCTTCCGGAAATTGAACATGATACCATTGAAAAGGATATGATTGAACAGGTTATTCGAAAGGTTATTCCAGAACAGCTTATTGATACAGATACCAAATTTTTTATAAATCCTACCGGACGTTTTGTGATTGGTGGACCTCAGGGAGACACCGGACTCACAGGGCGAAAAATTGTAGTAGATACTTATGGCGGATTTGCCAGACATGGAGGAGGTGCATTCTCAGGAAAAGATCCAACGAGGTTGACCGCAGTGCAGCTTATGCAGCAAGGTATGTGGCAAAAAATCTGGTTGCGGCAGGGGTTGCCCACCGCTGTGAAATACAAATAGCATATGCTATCGGCGTTGCAAATCCAGTTTCAGTCTCGGTAAATACTTTTGGAACGGGGGTGATTCAGGAAGAACAGATTTTGGAATTGATTGATGAGTTCTTTGATTTACGCCCTTCGTCAATCATTAATGGATTAGGGCTTAGAAAACCTATTTATAAACCAACAGCATCATATGGGCACTTTGGACGAAAAGATTTGCAGCTTCCATGGGAATGGACAGATAAAGTTACAGTGCTTCAAAGTGCATTAGCAAAGATGAATTAACGAAAGGAGAATATATATTATGCATTACACAGGAACAATTTGGAGACCACCTTATGAGGCGTGCAGTGCCCTGGTTCAGGTGACGGCTGGCTGTACTCATCATAAATGTAAATTCTGTACTCTTTATGAGGATGTACCATTTAAATTTCGCATGTCTCCATTATCCGAGGTAGAGGAAGATTTGAAGGAGATCAGTCGTTATCACAGGAATGCAAAAAGAGTTTTCTTTACTGGGGCAAACCCGTTTGTTCTGAGTTTTGATAAGCTGAAAACTCTGGCAGAGTTGGTAAAGAAGTATTATCCAAAGGTGCAGTCGATTGGTTGTTTTGCCCGCATTACCGATATTACACCAAAAACCACAGAACAGCTTAGGGAGCTTAGACAACTTGGATATAACAGTATCACTATTGGTGCAGAAGCAGGTGATGAGGAATCACTGTCTTTTATGCACAAAGGCTTTGGTACAAAGGAGATTATTGCAGAGAGCAAAAGACTGGACGAGGTCGGTATGGACTATAATTTCTTTTATCTTGCCGGAATCTATGGTTCTGGTCGTGGGGAAATTGGAGCAAAGAATACTGCAAAAGTATTTAATCAGGTTCATCCGAAGATTATTGTATCTTCCATGTTGACAATCTATCCTACATCGGAATTGTATCAGGAAATTCAGAATGGAAATTGGGCAGAAGAGACAGAAATCGAAAAACTTTATGAGTTAAAGACTCTGATTGAAAATCTTGATATTAAAACTTATTTTGCAACAATGGGTGCGTCCAACTGCATCAATGTAGAGGGGCATTTGCCGAAGGATAAGGAAAAGATGACAAAATGGTTGGATGAGGTTATTGCTTCTGTAGATGAAAAGGAACTTAGAAGATATCGTGAGAATTTGCGGCATCTGTAAGGAGGAATAAGCAATGATACAGGATATTTTTCCCAGCCGCTTAGAACTTACATTCCGTAATCTAGTTCCTGCATTGGAAGATTGTTTTTTCTCGTTTCAAAATGGGAATGTACTTTTGCGAATCTGCGAGGATGGAAGCAGGGAACTTCCTACTTTCCGGGATTTGCAAAAGCCCATTGAGAAAATAAGGGACTTGACGGTATTTCTATTTTGTGTTGATGACATACCAATTTATCTTCTTCAGCCGAATGATATTGTTGCATCGGAATGGCAGTGTCTGCGGTATTTCCCGGTTGAGTATTTAAACCACATTTTACCAGAGTGGGTATATTTTGCCGGAATTACAGCTTTACATTTAGGGCACTGGTATGAAAGAAATGTTTATTGTGGAAAGTGTGGAGACAAGATGGAAAGGAACCGGAACCAGCGGGAATTAATCTGTCACAGTTGTGGGAACATTGTCTATCCGCACATTGCTCCGGTGGTGATGGTGGCAGTCATAAATGAAGATAGATTGCTGATGACAAAGTATGCTGACCGTTCTCTATCCCAATGGGTTCTCATATCCGGTTTTGTGGAAATTGGAGAAACGCTTGAGGAAGCGGCAAAAAGAGAGGTTTTTGAGGAAGCAGGTATTCATATCAAGGATTTAAAATATTTTGGCAGTCAGCCATGGGGATTTTCTAATTCTGTCATTGTGGGTTATATTGCCAGACTGGATGGATCAGATGAAGTTCATCTTGATAAAAGAGAACTGGCAGTTGCAGAATGGCATCCCCGTTCTAATTTGCCGAAAGAATTGACTGATATCAGTATAGCTTATGAAATGATAGAAGCATTACGGATTCATGAGAAAGGAGGGCTGGAATGAATACATATTGTCTTGCAACTATAGTAAACCATGAGGAAATTACATCCGGGATATGGAAAATGGAACTGGCGGCATCAGAGATTGCCCGGACAGCAGAACCGGGGCAATTTATTCAGCTATATCCACCGGATAAAAGAAATCTGTTGGCACGTCCAATAAGTTTGTCAGCTATCTCAGAAAAAAGCGTAACCATTGTATATAGAATTGCAGGAAAAGGTACAAAGCAGTTTTCACAGTTGCAGAAGAATGACCGCATTCGTATTATGGGACCATTGGGAAATGGATTTGTACTACCGGACCAGGCAACAAAAAGCATTGTTGTTGGAGGTGGCTTGGGAATTCCACCACTTTTAGAGCTGTCTAAAAGACTTGGTGGAAACACAGAAGTTTTGCTTGGTTATCAGGACATACCATTTATGGCAGAGGATTTTCATAGATTGGGTATCAATGTCCATATTGCAAGCCAGTCGGGAAATTATGGCTTGCATGGAACGGTGTGTGATTTACTGGAAAAGTTTAATCCTTCAGCAGGACAGGTATTTGCTTGCGGACCAAGACAGATGCTTAAGTCTGTGTCAGCATGGGCAAAAGAACACAGTATCCCGATTCAAGTTTCTATGGAAGAACGGATGGCATGTGGCATTGGTGCCTGTCTAGGATGTGGAGTGAAGATACAAAAGCCAGGAGAACCGGATTGGAAATATCTGAGGGTATGCAAAGATGGTCCTGTTTTTTCAGGAGAGGAGGTTGTTTGGGATGAATAGTGGGATGGAAACGACGATTGCAGGCGTGACATTAAAAAATCCGGTTACAACAGCATCCGGGACTTTTGGTTCTGGTCGGGAATATGGAGAATTGATTGATTTAAACCGTTTGGGTGCAATTACAGTGAAAGGTGTTTCTGAGGAAGCATGGAGGGGAAATCCCGTTCCCAGAGTTGCAGAAACACAGGATGGCTTATTAAATTCCATTGGATTGCAGAATGCAGGAGCAAAACATTTTATTGAGAATGATATTCCGTTTCTTAGACAATATGATACGAAGATAATCGTCAATATTTGTGGACATACTTTGGCACAGTACTGTTCGGTTGCAGAGAAATTTGCAGATTGTGATATTGATCTTTTGGAACTTAATATTTCCTGTCCAAATGTGGAAGAGGGTGGATTGAGCTTTGGCACAAATCCGCACATTGTAGAACGAATAGTGGGTGCTGTTCGTCATTACGCAAAACAACCTTTGATTGTAAAACTGTCACCGGAAGTCAGCGATATAACAGAAATAGCAAAAGCTGCTGTTTCTGGTGGGGCAGATGCAATTTCGCTAATTAACACACTAAGAGGAATGAAAATAGATATACATAAGCGTAAACCTGTACTTGCAAATAGAATCGGAGGGTATTCTGGTCCCGGTATTATGCCTGTGGCACTGCGAATGGTTTATGAGGTCTGCCATAGCGTTGATGTGCCTGTGATTGGCATGGGTGGTATTTCAACATACGAAGATGCTCTTGAATTTATTATGGCGGGAGCAAAGGCTGTTGCTGTTGGAACTGCAAATTTTCATAATCCTTATGCGACTGTAGAAATCATAGATGGAATTTGGAGATATATGAAAGAAAATAAAATTTCCTCATTGGAAGAAATCAGAGGATGTATTGATTAAGCATATATCCATGAAATATGGCAGTGAGAATTATTTCATTAGTATAGGTGATAGAATGGGAAAATATTAGTTTTATCATTTCTGATGAGGAAGAAGAGACTTATCAGAGAAT
>NZ_QUED01000042.1:0-9376 GCF_003477865.1 Blautia sp. AF34-10 | reverse complement strand
TTCTCGGAGTAAGCAAGGACTCTGTAGCGTCTCACAAGAGATTTGAAGAAAAATACGGACTGGCATTTACGCTATTAGCAGATCCGGAGCGTAAAGTTATTGAAGCATACAATATTACTATACAAAAAAGAATGGGGCGTAGTTATGGAGAAGGAAAAACTAAAAATACTTGAAGAATTAAGACGTATTTTTATCTAAATAACGAGCTGTTATAACCCATGTAATTTGTCCGATAGCAATAACTCCTGCTATCGAAAAAAACACAACTTTACTCATATATCCCATAAAGACAAGAGCAAATAATACAAGAACCAATAATGTAAGTGTTACTTTATAAGCATTCGCAAGAGAAGCATTAGTAATTGCGATATTTCTTTCATCATTTTCTAATATTTGCATTTCTTTTGTTGGCTTACTGAATATATCACAACCCATAAAAATCAATATTATTCCAATAAGCGTTGTACCATAGACAACCAAATCTGGACGAGGTACGGGCAATAGTTGGTGTACGCCTAAACCATAAGTTAGTAAACCACCTAAAAAGATTATTACACCGATAAATAATTCAACTTTTTGTATCTTATGTTTCATTTGCTTTCCTCCTCATAAATAAATATTTCTTCAATACTCATTTGAAAGTACCTTGCAATTTTAAAAGCTAAGATAATAGAGGGATTGTAGCGTCCATTTTCTAAAGAGCCTATTGTTTGACGAGATACTTCAAGAGCAGTCGCTAAATCTTCTTGTTTAATACCTCTTTGTTTTCGTAATTCTTCTAAACGATTTTTCACAACATACCCCTTTCTTGAACAAATGGAAAGTTTGCTTTCCTTTTCTAATCTTATGATACTCCTGCAAGTAAAGAATGTCAAGCAAACTTTCCATATTTTATTATCCTACAATCTTCCAGTTGCTATCCTTATGTAGCACAAGTTCATACTGCGATATTTGTGTAGCCTTTGTCTGATTATCAAGGAATTTCACAGCAACTTTGACTTTCACATTGTCCCCGTCCTTTGTAAAGATAGGGTTTACCAGTTCAGCATAAATGTAGTCCCTGCCGATAGGCTCAAGCACATTTCCCGATACATAGTAGGCAAGCTCTTTTTCTGTGGCTGTCGGGTACAGCTTAAAGAATGTTTCAAGAAATGCAGTAGCGTCATTGACGGTATCAGCGTCTACACTTGCATTTGCTTCTGGTGTCTTAGGCTCATAATCTGATTTCTCGATTGCTGGTGCAAGGGTAGGGTTCTGAACGATTACCATATCCCCGTCAGCGTCTACATGGACTTTTACGGTATAGGTTGCTTTCACATTGCTTGTCTGTTCTCCCTCTTTTATCTGCTGATCCACTTCGTAGGTAGCAGAAAAAGTGTCCGTTCCCGACTGTTCAATACTCCATACAATCACATCTGTAACTGTGGAGCTGGTCGGTATATCGGTTCTAATGGTATCCACATTCAAGTCCTGCAATTCCTTTGTCAGATAACCGCTGATTGCCTGCGTCCTTGCTTCAATCGCTTCTTTGCTGTTACTCCATGTGTAGTAGGGCTTTGCAAAGTTCTTCACAAAATTTTCTATCCCGTTGGTGTCCTGCAAGCGAAGCTCTATGATTTCTTTTTCATGGGTCGTGTGCTGGTCGATAGCCGTAAAATTCTTATACGCCCCAAAGCTCACGCTTGCGATAAGCACCACCCACAATGCAATCACGGATTTTTTATGTGTGCCTACCTTGAAAGTACGCACCTTTTTTTCTTTGGGTTCTTTGATAGTTTCTGTCTGTTTCTTATTCTTTCTAAACATGATGAAATCCTCACTTTCTATTGTTTTACTCGTCCTGCACCGATTAAGTGCTGTTGCCAGTAACTACTACTTAGGTCTGCATATCCTATCGGGTCGCCTGCGTGGTACATCTGTGTCGGCGAAACAAGAATACCGACGTGTGTTACATAACTTCCAGCGTTATAGGTAGAATGGAAAAATACCAAGTCCCCAGCCTTTGCCTGCGAAAGTGGAAGATGTTGGGTTGCGTCATACTGTGCTTGTGCGGTTCTCGGTAAGGAGATACCAGCTTTTCCATAGCACCATTGCGTCAGTCCCGAACAGTCAAAAGAAGTGTTGGGATTGCTACCGCCATACACATATTTCCAGCCTTGATATTTTAACGCTTCATTCATGACCTTTTGTGCCAGCTCTCCCGATACCTGCGGAACAGTTAAATACTGATTGACTAATTCGACGTAAAATTGATTGCCATACTGATACCGCCAACCCCCGTTCTTCGCAACGGCTATCGGGTTGGTGTAGGTTACTTTCTTTCCACCCGATTTCTCACGGGCGAAGCTCTCTGCAAGGTTAAAGGTGTGTTTCTTTCCTTTTCCTGCCACATATCCCACATAACCACCGCCATAGTTATAGGACTGTATCGCTACATTCAAATCGTCGATACCTTGATTTTTACAGGAAGAAAGCAGGGACGCAAAATACTTACACCCCTGCTTGATTGAGCTTTCCGTATCTAAAGAGTTGGGCGGTAAACCAAGACTTTCTGAACTCTGCATAACATCTTCTGCCGTACCGCCACTTTCTACTTGAATGATAGCCAGTAGCACGTTGACATACTCGGAGATACCGTTTTCTCTGGCGTATTTTTCCACCATAGGCTGATGTTTCAAGACTTCTGCGGATAAATTCATACCCGTAATGCCAGAAGAAAAGTTGCTGTTCTCGTCGTCGCTGTCCGCACTAATGAGGACACCAAAGAAAAGGACTATGGAAAAGAGGATAGGAAACAGACTGCCAATAAGAGCGATATGTTTCAGTTTCATTTTTTCTTCTGTCCTTTCTTCGTTACAAGGTTACGGTTCTTTTCGGTATGTTCCGTTGTACGCTTTGATTGTTCAAAGGTCTGTTTCTTTGTAGTACGCTCTGCTTTGTAATTCTGGCGTGTTTCCTGCGATACTACTTTTTCTACATTCTGCCTATGTACTGGCTGTGCAGGCTGGGTCGCTTTCTTATCAGAAGCACCAGAAGATAACGGACGCTCTTTCACAACATTTGTCTTGACTGGTTCACTTGCTTTTGAAGTGGTCGCTGTGGCAGGACGTTTCACTTCCTGCATTTTTTCCGCACTCGGCTTTGGAATGGTTGAAGCTGTGGCTGGTCGCTCATGGGGACGGGTAGCTCCCGTTGTCGCTGATCCGTCCGTCTTTCTTTGTCTTGCTTCTTGTGCCTTTTGAAGCTCCATACGTTTGTCAGCGATATTCTGTCTATGCTGTTCCTGCTTTTCCAAGCGTCCCGTCTGTCTGGACTGCTGTTCCTGCACCATGCCACGCTTGAAGTCTGATACGCTGGACTTTGCCTTTTCCTTTGCGGAATACACCGCATAAGCGGTCTGTGTCGGCATATCCTTGATATTCTCTTTGACAGCGTTAGCCTTGTCTTTCACTTTATTTTTCGTATCTAAGACAGCACCCACCTTTGAGCCTGCACGCTGTCCCATGCTGGAAGTGGTATTGCCCCGATTTTCTTTAGAAGCCGTATTTTTTCTTTCGGCTCTCTTGCCAGCAACGGCACCCGAAATACCGCCAGCACTTACCGCCCTTGCAATACGGTGTTCCATACGCCTAGCCCTATGTCGCATAAACAGATACGGTCTGCGGAAAATTCTTCGTCCCATGTTTTGACTGTCGCCAGCATTAAGTGAGAACATACTCATTAAGTCGCCCAGTTTCATATAGATACCAGCAAAACACACTATCTGCAAGAACGCCACCATAAAGAACGGGTAGTCTGTGGAGATGTTATAAAACATACTGGAAATGCTGAACGCCACCGTTACAATGAGCGTTATTCCTGCCCGTGTCATTATGGTATTAAATACCCTCACGATTGCCTGCTTTGCCATGCTTTCATAGCTCGGTATCATGGAAAGTAGAAAGCTGATAGGTAAAAACATTGCAAAGATAATAAAGAGTATCTGGCTGAACAACATCATACCCGTAAGCAAGAATACAAATATCGTGATACCTAAGTTAAAGAATAGCAGGAAGAACACCATACCTAAACGGTTTACGACCTGCGGTATCGTCAGATGTTGTTGTCATTGTCCTCGATTTCTGTTTTCACGACTTCCTCTCTGGTCTTGCCGTCCTCGTCCTCTGGACTTACTGATACCAGAGCTTCTACACGGTCTGTCCCGATTTCCTCTGCGTTGCTGTTACCAAATTGAAGCAAGAGCCACGGCTGTTCCACTTGAATGGAAAACAAGCTGTCCCGTATCAAGTCCACGCTGTCCTTGCCCTCGCTGTCAGAGTTGGGGAGCATGATTTTTGTTCCCAAGTCCAAAGAAGCGGTACTGATGTCTGATGAAAATTCATTTATCTTCTTGATGTAATCGGGAGCGTAGGCAATAAAGGAAGCGGACAACACGAACACCACCACAAAGTTAATAACAGCGTGAAGTGCCTTGCTGGTTTCGCGTTTGATAAGTCCCGTATAGGCAACATAAAGTCCCACTATTAAGATAATGAGAAGCAGGAAACCGACATAGAAGCCCGTAGAAGAAAAGCCGTTCTCGGTAACGCCTGCAAGGGTCTGTATGCTTTGTCCGATACTGTCTGCCATATCGTTAATAAAATCAAGTTTGTATGCTTCCTGCACCACATAGCCCGTAGCATTGCTTAAATAAAGGCTTATCGTCCAGACAAAATTGGTAATGCAGTAAAGTCCGTACTGCACCGATTTTCCGATACCGTCCAGCCAGTTCCATGGCAACCACGACCAGCTATTATCCACATAAAAATCAAGCTGGTAATTCGACAGCGGATATTTTGAGTAAAGATTTTCTGCGTTTATGGTATCGTCCACAAGCCCCGTCGCATGAGCCACCGTCCCCAGAAGTGAGAGCAGGATAAGGGAGAGTGCCACGACAAACAGAGCCATTTTGAGAAAGTGAAGTATCTTCCTTTTTGTGAACGCACCTTTTATCCTTTCTTTCATCACTCCACCTCATTTCTCTGTACGGGCGGTCTGGTATCAAAGGCGTGTAGCAGTTCTTCAAAGACTGGGTGTATCTGCACCACACCGACACGCCCGTATAAGTCCTGCAATAAGCATTGTCCGTTCTCCAAATCACGCAAGCGTTTCTGGTTGTTCTCGTCGTCCTTGTCGATACCGAAAAATTCTAAGGTCTGCTTTATCTCGTTGATGTCAGTAGAACGAAAGGCAAACTTCAAGCCGATATTGTTTTTCAGACTTTCCTTTGACACGTCGCCAGAAGATTGTGTAACAAAATAGACGCCTGCCTGCATAGCTCGTCCAGCACGCACCAGCTTATTTGATAAAGTTTCGCCTTGTGCCACATTTAAGAACGCCCACGCTTCGTCAAGGTCTACAATCTTAAAAATGCTTCTGTCTGAATGGATAAAATCAAGGGCAAAGGTACTAATCACAATCAGCATAGACACCGACAATAATTCAATGGTCGTGTATTCCTCAAATGTTGTATCCTTATCTGGTAATACTAAGTCCGCTACTTGAATGATATTGAGTTGGTTATCCAGACTGATTGCATTTTCCACCGTACCGTCTGAAAACAGCAGGTGTGCAAAGTCGTAGTCCGTGAAGCTGTCGATATGTTCTGCGATATTTCTTGATATGGGTGTATCTTCACGGCGTAGCTCGTCTATCACATGGAGCAAGCCCCGACTGTCGCTCTGGGTAACGGAGCGTACCGCCTTACGAAGTACAGGGAATTTTTCGCCGTCCCTAGAGGAAATACCCGTAAGGAATGTTAAGATGTCGATTGCCAGACTTTCAGCGTCTTTTACATTCTTCATAATCACGAACGGGTCAAGAAGTCCTGCATTGTCCTTGTCGCTGGTAAGGTTTACGATATTGATTTCATGGGCGATTTCTGGGAGCGTTTCTTTCCAGTTGCCCCTCTCAGCTTTGGGGTCTAAAATGACTGCTTGACCGCCAAACAGCACCGCATAATATACCAGAAGATTGTTGCAGAATGACTTTCCACCGCCAAGCGAACCGACAAAAGCAGAAGCAAGAGCGTTTGTTACTGTACCTTTTACACCCTGCGAAGCTAACGACGGTTGCAGGTACACATTTCTTCCCGTATCAACGGAATAGCCCATATAGATACCCGTAGTTTCCCCTAACTGCTGGGTCGCACCAAAACCAAGACCTGCCAAGAAATCTGATTTTACATACTGCACGTAGTCATTGATATATCGCTTGCTGGCAGGAAGAAATTCAGAATGAAGCCCCAGCATATCCCCAGCAGGACGCACCAGCTTTACATTGAGGTCGTCGTAAAAATCTTTGACTTCATCACAACGGCGTTTTAATTCGTCCAAATCATCAGCCGATACACGCACTACATAAGAGAGCTTATACATACTTTCTTTTGTCTGGTCTAAGTCCGTTTCCAGCTCATCCACGCTGTCTAATGCGTCCACCACATTTGAGCTTGTTTCACTTCCTGCTTGATAAGCGTGATTGTCAAGGTCTTTCAATTCCTTTTTCTTGTTGCGGACGGTTGTTAATGCTTTACGGTTCTCCACGATTTCTACATTCATAGAAGTATCAACGGGGAATGTGAATTGCTGTTGCTGGAAATAGAAGATTTCAGACGACGGAAAATCAAGCTCGCCAACAATCGCATTGACGGTAAAGTAGGACACATAGCTTTCCCTGTCCTCATGTTCCAATCGCAAATACCGCTGGCTTTCCTCAATCACACACCTTGTCGGACGGATAAGGTCGTAGTATTTTATCAGCGTTTCTTTCTGTAATTTCTTCTTTGGTAGCTGGTACTCATAATCTTCATAGGCGATACCGTCCCTGCCGTAAAGATGTTCCATGAGATACCCAAAATCATGGATTTCCAAGCGACGCACCTTAAAGCGACGGGAGATTTTATTTTCCAGCAACTTTTCCATTTTCATATAACGGTTGATTTCATCATTCGGCATGGAAACAAAGTCATTCATCAGCGTGTGGTTCACTTCATGGAGAAATTCCTTGAATGTCAGCCACGCCGATTTTTTGATGTTCTTCAGATTGAGCTGTTCTTCCGTAACCATGAGCTTAAAGCCAAGAAAAAAGCGGTAGTCCACTTGATTGTCCCCAATCATTGATACTAACGCTTCGGTCTGTTCGTCTATCTTCTGGCAGGCAACTTCCTTTAATTTCCCCGTAACCAGCTTCTTTGACTGCTCCTGCATACTTCGTATTGAGCTTTCCGTTGCAATCTGCAACGCATGAATTTTTCCCTCACGGGACTGTGCGATAAGCTGTCGGAAACTGTCATGCACGATAAATTTCTGCTCTGCGGATAGGAAAGAATAGTTGTATGGTATCAGCTCATAATAAGCAAACACCTCATTGTCCTTATTCCAGACAAGGTTATTGTCAATATATTTTATCGGGAACATAGTTCACACTCCTTACTGCCGTGATTGTTTCATTGAGTATCTGCTTATGCAGTTTTACGGCTTTTCCTGCATAAGTGATTTTCGGTCGCAGGGCATAGGTTATCTGTGATTTCAAAAAGCTGTACGGCTTCTTTCCGTCAAAGGTTTTCTGCGACATAAACCATGTGAGAGCAACGGGAATACCAAAGTATTTGAGAAATGCTCCCTCAATCATGGAAAGTGGGGGAATATCCCCAAACAGAATAATGAGAAATTCCGTAATCACAAACCATGTAATCTGTGTAAAGGTAACGGGAAAGGGTAAGTTAAAGTCATTGATTGCATACAAGACTTTTTCCACGTTCCAGATACCCGTATAAGATTTAATCTTTTTCAAGTTCTTTCAGCTCCTTTCGTAAGTTTCTAAATAGAAAAGGACAGCCATTTTCAGACTGTCCCTTAAAGAGAAATACGCTGTCAGTAACAACAATGCTTGTCGCTGATCTTCCAGCGTTAATATGGTATCTCGCACATACCTCGCTTGTTTCAATAAAGCAACCGCCCATATCCAAATCTCGCCCGTAGGCTTCATAGTCAATGTAATTCTGTAAGCTGGGTGGAATGTCCCCAAGTGCCTGCAATTCGTCTATGTAGTAATAGGCAACGTCTGTCATAGTTTCACAGTCGGGATAATAATAAATATCGTCCTTGTGTTCCACGACTTCTTCCAGCGTCCCGTAGTGGCTGATAAATTCGTCCAGACACTCTACAATATAGTCGGGAAGTTCCTCTATCATTTCATACATCTCATTGAGTTCTTCAATGGAAACATACTCGCCAATCGCAATGGGGAAGTTGTCGGTATCATGGATAGCGTATTCCTCATACTGTTCATTCAAGCCGATTTTTTCTTTCACATCTTCCTCGTCAATGGGGAACGTGAACCAAGCACCGACTAAATAGCCCTCATTGTATTTGCCAAGATTAGCAATGTAAACCGCCATATCATCAATCATAAGCACCACCTCATTTCCTACTCTGGCAGTTCAAAGATACCGTGTTCTGTTACTAAAAATTTCCCGTGTTCCTGCAAGTGAGAAGCGTAGGCTTCAAAGTCAAAGTAATATTCTTGACAGTCCTCGGATAAATGCTTAAATGTCGGGTCGTTCATCAGCTTTTGCCTTGCAACATCTATCATGCTTTTGCAGTCGGGATAAACCGTAATCACGTTCCTGCAAATATAAAGTGCTTCTAAATTTTCATACACGGTAAGAAGTGATACATATTCTTCCTGCATATCGCTTGAAAGCTGGCGGTACATAAAATCTAATTCGTTGAGCTGGTACACGCTTGTATGTTCGTGGACTTCATCAGCAAAGGGCAGTACCTTTTCGATAATGCGGTAATCCCCACTTTCTGCACCGACACCTAACTTTTCTTCAAACTCTGCAACATCTATCGGCAGGTCAAACCAGTATGATGTTGTTTCTTCGCCAGTTGTTCCTTTCGTTTCCACCAGCACCCTTGTTTCCTGCATTGTTCCTCACGTCCTTTCTGTTGTTTCATCACATCTTGTAAGGTCTGGTACGACATACCAAACACATATTTAGAAAAATCTTCTAACTGTCTTTCTTCATAATCGGCAGGGTTCAGTCGTTTCATTTCCTGCCACACCTTACGCTTGTAAGAGGGCAGGTCGGAAATATAATCACAGCCGACTTTCGTCTGCATATCCTTAAAAATATCGCTCATTTCATCACTCCAATCTAAAATTTAGGTAAGAAAAAAGCAGTCAATCCTAAGACTAACTGCTTTGTGTGTATGGATATGAAATTGTCAAACTGGGATTTATCAATATAAACTACCATGGAAAAATATAATAAAATACCAAAGTACTTAATACAATTCCGACAATATACATTTTTCTATAGTTTACTTTTTTG
>NZ_QUED01000041.1:0-10365 GCF_003477865.1 Blautia sp. AF34-10 | reverse complement strand
CTAATAGCAAAATTTGATATTTTGTGATATTGAGGGTATGGAGAATCGTAATCTCTATCAAGTTTGTCAGAGAATCATAATCCAGAAAAGGGGATTTTGAGTTACTCTAGGCGATACTTGCTTTAGAAAATGATTAGCCATAATGAGTTGGAACGTGGGAGGAGGAAAATATTAAAAATATTTGTTTGCTTCATTGGAATTATGATATCAGCATCTACTGTATCGGCATCTAAACTTGAAATACTATCGGAATCTGAAGATTATGAAAAAATAGTTGAGCTGGCTGATGAAATTGTGTCTGTTACAAATGGAGGACCTGTTGAGGATCCGTTTGAGGAGGGAATCCGTGTATCGGATATTGATTTTGATAATGCATTAAAAGAGTATATTGATACGCCACTTTTGACCTCAGAACTTCTTTCTGTGTCCGAAGTAGAAAGCGCGTTAGAACAAAGCGATTATATTTGGATTATCCCGATTAGAGCATATGGACATTTGTATGAAGCATGTGCGGTAAGGGCAAATGGGGAAGATGGACAACCGATTGATCAATGGCACATAAGTGGAGCCAGAGGATATGAATTAGACGATACGCCGACCTATATAGAACAATTAAATATTTCACTTGCTGCAAACCCAGATATTGTATGGGACAATTATAAGTTTCGACTTGTTGGAGGAGTAGATCCGATTCGTTTTCCGGTCTGGATTACATTCACGGAAACGCAAATGGAGTATCTGATACCGGGACGTGAAGATGCTGCAGCGTGTCTTACAGACAGTTCGGAAATAGCGGAAGATAGACTTGATGGTGAAGAAGAATTCCATGCATATAGTTATGCTGCGGTTGTTGCCGCAGTTGCTGATTCGTCTTATATCGAAACTGACGATGCACAAGGAGGAACCAATATTGTCCTTGATGTTGCAAATCAGCCGGTGAAACATCAAAATAAGATGTTGGTAATTATTTTAGAAATTGGGATTCTGGCAGTTGGTATTATAGCTGGTTTGGCAATTAAAAGGAAACAAAGAAAGTGAAAGGGAAGCCCGGATGAAACATATCTAAAAACGAAAAGCTTGTAACGAAGAAACAGGTGCTATCTGAGAAAAAGAGACAGCACCTGTTTTTTATAGAAATTCCGGAAAATAATGCCAAAAATTCAGCACGGCAGAACGTGAATTACTGCGTTACAAATTTTTTATACACAGCAGCCCGGAATCAGAAATCCGATGTAGCTGATGAGGAACAGTACCAGCCAGATCGTTCCAGGCAGGAGTGTCAGATGGCAGGAGGCGCGCTTCCACTCGGCGGGAAGTTTCGCGGTGAGAGAAGAGTAGCCGTCGTCGATCCAGATCATCAGAGGGACGAGCGCCGGCATCAGGTAGCGGCCCTGAGACTGGTAATCGCTGAAATACGTGTTGTACATGTCCATGAACAGCGTGACCAGGCAGGCGAGGAACAGCATCACAAAGAGGAGAAGCTGCGGCTTTTTGCGGAACCAGTGCGGAACCATGCCGAGGAACAAAAACACTAGGAATCCGAATGCCATCAGGGCGCCGTACAGCAGATAAAGCACCATCGGGAGATGGACGGTCATGTAGGAGAACGAGCCGATGAAGCTGCTGACGGTCGAGAACAGCCAGTTGGAGGTGCGGCCCTCCGGGGTCTGTAAATACGTCTGCTGGAAGCTCCAGCCTTCGGATGCCGGGGTCTGACGATTCTCTGGTTTGTATTCATCGGCTGCGTACAGCGCTGCGGATTCATTCGAGGTGCGCATGCCGAGCAGATCGCCGTCGTGGATGACGGCATTGCGGATGAAGAACCAGCCGCCGATCAGGAAGGCGATAGCGAAAACAGCCAGCGCTTTGACAAAAATTTCTTTTGCCGGTTTCCGGAAATGAATCATCAGCGCGAAGAACAGCAGAATGCTGCACAGCAGGTACGCGTAGGCGTTATAGTACGACAGCGCGCAGAGTCCGCAGCCTGCTCCCAGGCCGATACAGTCTTTTTTGCAGAATGCGCTTTTCATGCCGCGAATCCAGAAATAGATGATCAGTGCGACCGTGAAAACGGCGAACGAGTCGTTGTTCACATAGCAGGAGAGGAACACAAACTGCGGCAGAAAACCGACGAAAATACCGCCGAGCAGTGCGGATTCGCGCCGTTCAAAGAGCTCTTCGCCGATCAGAAACACAACGATCAGTGTGCCGGTGCCGGAAAGGACGCTGGTGAGGCGAGCGGCAGTTAAAAGAGCCGCTGCACTTTTCGTAAACAGCGATGTAATGGCCATAAACACGGAGCTGATGATCGCGGTCAGATACGGATACAGCGCATAGGAGAATCCCCACAGCGGATGGCGCACCGATTCTTCCATGCCGTTCGGCAGTGTGTGGTGTGAGACGATGTATTCCGGAATCAGCATCCGCATCGCCTCATCGGGGGCGTGTTCGGTTTTCAGGAAAATCGAGGTGCCAAAAGAGATGCAGAAAAAGCCGAAAATCAGCATATACTTGGCCCAGTAGTAGTCTTTTTTATTCATAGAGTCTCCTAAAATCTCCAGTCCCGGACGGGAAAAAGTCCGGCGTAATATTTTGCGGCGGAACAAAAATGGAAAAGCGTCCGTCCGCGGATACGTTATAGTATACATGATTTTTATGGTAAAAGAAATTGATTTTTCGTCGAAAAACAAACAAACTGCTCCATGGCTTCACTGTTTTTTCACAAATTTTCCAGCAAATTATCACATTTTCAGAATAAGATAAAGTGTCTTTAGAAAATGAGAGCATCTCCGGCTCTTTCACCCCCAAGGGCGGGCCGGAACTGCTTTAAGAAACAAGGAGGAAGGAACATTGATAGAGGTTAAAAACCTGGTGAAACGCTATGGCGACCACGTAGCTGTCAATAACCTGAGTTTTACCGTAGAAGAAGGCCAGATCTATGGATTTCTTGGCCCGAATGGAGCCGGAAAATCAACGACCATGAACATCATCACCGGCTATCTGGCATCTACGGAGGGCGAAGTGCTGATCAACGGCCACAACATCCTGGAGGAGCCGGAGGAGGCAAAAAAATGCATCGGCTATCTGCCGGAGCTGCCGCCGGTCTACACGGACATGACCGTTCTGGAATATCTGAAATTCGTGGCGGAATTAAAGAAAATTCCAAAGGATCAGAGAAAGAAACAGATTCTTGAGGTCATGAATCTGGTGAAGATCACCGATATGCAGAACCGTCTGATCAAGAATCTGTCGAAAGGATACCGACAGAGGGTCGGACTGGCACAGGCAGTGCTCGGTTATCCGCCGATCATCATCCTCGATGAGCCGACGGTAGGCCTGGATCCCAAGCAGATCATTGAGATCCGCGACCTGATCAAATCACTGGGTAAAAAACATACCGTTATCTTAAGTTCCCACATCCTTTCCGAGGTCAGCGCCGTCTGCGATTACGTCATGATTATCGCAAAGGGACAGCTCGTTGCGAGTGATACCCCGGAAAACTTAAGTAAACTGATGCTTGGATCAAACACGGTTACATGTACCGTTCACGGAACGAGAAAGCAGCTGGTTCCGGCGCTTAATGCGCTCGATGCAAAAGAGATCCAATATGAAAATACGCCGAATGAGGAGCAGATTAAGGTAAAAATTACCACGGAAAAGGATAAGGATATCCGCGAGGAGCTGTTCTATGCACTGGCAAAGGCCAACTGCCCGATCCTCGAGCTGACTTCCTCCTCGATGTCTCTGGAAGACGTCTTCCTGGAGCTGACCGATGATTCCGGAAAGGCTGCAAGAAAGCTGAAAAAAGCAGAGAAAGAACAGCTGAAACAAAAAGAATGTGAAAAAGAATGTGAACCAGAAGCAGACAAAACGGCTGTCGGGGAAACGTCTGAAGAAAAAAGCACAGATGCAGCGGAATCAGCCGCTGAAACAAAACAGGAGGAGGGAGACGCACAATGACGGCGATTTATAAAAAAGAGTTAAAAAGCTATCTGACAAGCATGATCGGATATCTGTTTATGGCGTTTACTCTGGCGCTGTTCGGCCTGTATTTTACGGCCATCAACCTGCAGCAGGGTTACCCGGAGATCGGATACGCGCTGCAGAATTCCGCATTTATTCTGCTGATCGCAGTACCGGTTCTGACAATGCGTGTCCTGTCGGAGGAGCAGAAAAATAAGACGGATCAGCTGCTCCTTACCGCACCGGTAAAAATTTCCGATATTATCCTTGGAAAATATCTGGCACTTCTCACCATTTATGTGATTCCAGTGCTGATTATGTGCCTGTATCCGCTGCTTCTTGGAACCCACGGAACAGTTTCCTACGCTGTATCCTACACTTCGATCCTTGGCTATTTCCTGCTGGGAGCAGCCTATATTTCGGTCGGTGTGTTCGTTTCCTCCATCACCGAGAGCCAGGTCATCGCAGCCGTTGTCGGCTTTGTGATCCTGTTCCTGTGCTACGTGGAGAGCGGTATCGCAAACTTCTTCCCGGAAGGAGCCGGAAGCTCTTTCTTTGCTTTCTTTATCATCATTGCACTGGTATGCCTCTGGATCGGCAGTATGATTAAAAACCCGATCATTACAGGTGTGATTGCCGTGATCGGCGAAGGCGCGCTGACGGCAGTTTACTTTACAAAATCCACCCTTCTCGAGGGCAAAATCCAGGATCTGCTCGGTGTATTCAACATGGCAGGCCATATGGATAACTTTGTGAACGGTATTCTGGACATTGGCGGTGTTGTTTACTACCTGTCCGTCATTGCAATCTGCACTTTCCTTGCAATGCAGTCCCTGCAGAAGAAACGCTGGAATTAGGAGGTGGAGACGATGAGCAGCGAAAAGAAAGAAAAGAAACAGCATAAAATGAATTTTAACATTAAAGAAAAGCTGAAAAAGACGTTCTCCAAAGAACATCTGAAGGAAGTGTTCACCGGCGAGGAGCAGAAAAAGCACCTGAAACAGGGCTCTTATTCTTCGATTATGACGGTGATAGTTCTGGCTGTGATTGTAGTTATTAACCTGATTGTGGCACAGATTCCGACCAGTAAAACGCAGATTGACCTGAGTACCCAGAAAATGTACTCCATTACAGATGAGACGAAAACGGCATTAAAGGACCTCGATCAAGACGTCACCCTGTACTATATCGTACAGAAAGGCAGCGAAAACGATACGATCGAGAAGCTGCTGGAGCACTACGATGAGCTTTCTGACCATATCAAAGTAGAGACAAAAGACCCGGATCTGTATCCGAAATTTACGAGTCAGTATACCGATCAGACGGTAGCTGCAAATAGTGTGATTGCCGTATGCGGTGACAAGAGCAAGGTGGTCAGCAACAGTGATATGTGGGAGACTTCCACGAACTATCAGACCTATCAGACACAGACGACCGGCTTTGACGGCGAGGGTCAGATTACCAGCGCCATCACGTATGTGACGAGTGAAAACAACCCGAAGGTTTACTGGGTAACCGGCCACGGCGAGGCTTCCGAGAGTGATCTCTCTACAAACTTCAGTGATGCCATTAACAAAAACAATGTGGAAATCAGTGATCTTGCCCTGATGACAGACGATATCCCGGAGGATGCCGAGGAGCTTGTGATCATGTCCCCGACCACCGATTTCTCCGAGGATGAGGCAAATAAAGTCATTACCTACCTGGAAAACGGCGGAAAACTTCTGATGTTCACCAGCTATACCGGAACGGATATGCCGAATCTGGATTCCATACTGGAGAACTACGGCGTGAAACGCTCCAGCGGAATTGTTGTGGAGACCGATTCCCAGCATTATTATCCGCAGATGCCGTATTATCTGCTGCCGAACATTCAGAGTGATGACATTACAACCGAAGTAAAGAGTAATTACATTCTGATGCCGGTTGCACAGGCAATTCAGAAGCTCGATTCTTATCGTGATACCATTACGATCAAGAGCCTTCTGACGACCACCGAGGACGCTTATATTGAAAATGACCCGGAGAACAGCACCTGGTCGAAGAGTGCGGACAGTGAGACGGGCGCATTTGACCTTGGCGTTTCCATTACAGAAACTGTAGATGATAAAGAGACACAGATCATTTATTTCTCGAGTGCATCGATGCTGAGCAGCCAGATTGACCAGGCAATCAGCGGTGCGAACTCGAAGCTGGCAGCGACTGCACTGACCTCCATGTGTGATGTGGAGCAGACCGTCGTTATTCCAAGCAAGAGCACAAGCTATACAAACCTGGTATTTACACAGGGAGCAGTTAACACCTGGTCTATTATTACCATTGCGGGAATTCCGCTGGTACTTGTTGTAATTGGCGTGATGATCTGGATGAAGAGGAGAAAACAGTGATGAAGAAAAAAGGAAAGATGGCGGCCTGCCTGATCCTTTTGGTACTGCTTCTTGCCGTACTGGTGGTGCTGACGAAGAAAAACAGCACCGCCGATGCGGACAGCAGCAGTTCGGATTCTGGTGCAGACGCCGAAAAAGTAGTTGATTTTTCAAAAGATGATGTAACAGCGCTTTCGTTCCAGATCAACGGAGAGACGGTGTCCTTTACGAAAACAGCAGGAGACGATGATACCGATATCTGGACATACGATCAGGAGGATGGATTCCCACTGGATGAGGGCAAGATAACGAACGTTTTAAGCTCTCTTAGCAGCATGACAGCAGAAAGAGTCATTGAAGGCGATGAAATCGATTCTATGGCCGATTTTGGGCTCGAGACGCCGTCTCAGGAGGTTGTAGTGACTGCGGGAGACGAGAAAACGACGATTCATGTCGGAGATAAGAACAGCTCGAGCAGATACTATATTTATCTGAACGATGATACGAGTAAGGTTTATCTGGTAAGCACATCGCTTGGAACGATGTTCCCGTCCGATATGATGGAGTGGGCGACAACGGAATCCATGCCATCTGTGACGGCGGAAAACATTACAAAGCTGCAGGTGGAGGGTGAGAACGGATATACGCTGACAAAAGAAGTAGCGCTGCTGATTCGGCACTCCAGACGGATGAATGGCAGGTTGTGGACGCAGATGGAGCGGCACATGGCGGTGATGCGGATTCGATCGGCACCATGACAAGTGCAGTGGCATCTCTTAGCTTTGGAGATCTTGTTACGTACAACGCATCGGATCTTTCCCAGTACGGACTGGATCAGCCAAAGACGACGATTCGCGTGCATTACACGGAAGAGCAGGAGGTTGAGGCTGACGATACAACAACGGCAGATACTTCTTCGGATTCCACAACAGATTCTGCATCAAGCGACAGCACTGCAACGAGCTCTTCTTCCGAAACGACAACCGTTACGGTGGAGAAAGATCTGGTATTGTATGTCGGCAATGCAAATGAGGACGGCGGTTCTTATTACGTGAAGCTGGACGGCTCGAATGAAGTTCATCTGATGACGGCTTCGAACGTTGAAACCTTCACCGGAAAGAAGGCATCTGATTTTTGGAACATGTATATCGGCATGGAAAATGTATCGGATCTGACGAGTCTTGATATTACGTATAACGGCGAGACGAAGACGTATGTACGCCATGTGGAAGAGAAAAAGGATGACGACAGCGATTCCACAACACAGGAAATCAGTTACACCTGCGGCGATGAAACGATTGATAAATCAACGTTTACCACATTCTATTCTTCACTCATTGGCCTGAAGGCGCAGACGAAGGATGAGAGCCTCGTACAGGCCAAGGATGCCGAGTTTACCGCAGTCTTCCATATGACAGACGGCGACCTGACATTTGCTTACAGCCCGTATGATTCAAGCTTCTATTACACGGTAGATGAGGACGGAGTGCGTCTCTTGTGAATAAAAATAACGTGAAGACCATGGTGGAAAATTACGGGAAACTGCTTGCGGCAAAGACGGAGGATGACAGTTCTTCGGATTCGGCGGAATAAGGAGTCATTAAAGGCTGGTTAAAATTGAAAACGGAGGATTTACTGAGAGTGAAAAATCAGTAAATCTTCCGTTTTTTTATGGGAAAATGAAAGCGGAAGAAGTATAATGGGAGTATAACAAAGACGGTGGATGGGGGGTGAAAGGATGAAAAGGGTTTGTTTGACAGTATTGTGTATTCTGCTGGTGGGCTGCGGTAATGCAGAAACGGCGGAAACAGAGGAGAAAATGCGGTTTGAAAATCTGGATCCGGTAAAGGTAAATATGCAGTACGGAGGGTTGAAGGAGTGGGATCGGTTTTATAATGGCTTTTATGAGCAGAAAGAGGGAAGCGATCTCATTGTTCTGGGAACGGTAGAGGATTATAGCTGTTTTGCCGGTGGAATTGAGATTGCAACCGATATTTCACTGCGGGTGGATGACGTTTTGAAAGGTGATATGGAAGCCGGAGAACATATTACGGTTCGAAAGCTGGGCGGAGCAGTTACGGTGGAAGAGTATCTGCAGTCCATGGAGGATGCGGGAATTACGTACTGGAACGCAGAGGAGCTGAAAAAGGAGTATTCGGAGGAGGAACGGCGGGAGAACTATATACAGATCAGCTTCTGCGACCTTGATCCGGTGATCGGGCAGAAATCCTTGTATTTTCTGGAGAAAGATGCGGAAAAGGAGCTTTATTACCGGCTTTGCGACGGGTTTGGACAGTATGTAGAGACTGCGTCGGGTGAATATGTAAACGCGTATGAGATTGCAGATGAGAAAAGAAATGCGGATGAGCCAATGATGCTTGCACTGGGAGAAACGGTGGAATTTGACCCGGATGCAGCGCCGGAGGAGAGAATTAATATTTATACGATGGATGAAATAAAAGAGGGAATGGAAACGTATACAGCGTCGCCAACGGATTATCCGGGCGCAGAGGAAGATGCGTTGGAAATGGACTGTGAGCCGGGTTAAAAATGGAAAAACGGAGGATTTACTGACATGGAAATATCAGTAAATTCTCCGTTTTTTTGTCTCATTTTTTTCGCTCGAGGCCGGGAGCAGAAGGGGGTATTACTGTACCGGTGCGAAGAAGATCTGGATCTGGTCTAAGAGGGCCTGCGGGGCCTCCATCTGCGGCATGTGCTTTGTTTTCGGCAGGATCTGGGTTTCGATGGAGGTGTTGAGCGCTGTGTACAGCGCAAAGGTTTCTGCGATGCCCGGCTCTTCCTCGCCGCCGATGAGGAAGATGCTGTTGTCAATGTGCTTTAAGGCGTGGCCGATGTTGAGGTTCACGTAATTGCCCGCAAGGCTTGCAAAAAGGTACTTTCCGGCACTGCTCTGGAGGTGGGCTGACTCATAGAATGCGTCTACGTCCTCCGGCGAGCGGTGGAACGGGTTGTGGTAGTAGCTCTCGGTGAATAAAAGCTCGATGTTGGATCGGCCGGTGAGCGTGTGGTACAGCAGCGTTCCGACGAGCGGGAGCTCGATCATGCGTTTCAGGAAGCGGCTGCGTTTATCCGGGATTTTGTTGAGCTTGGCAAGGTCGGTCGGGTTGATCATCATGATTCGGCCAAAGCATTTCGGGGCTGTATTGCAGGCGGTTACGACGAAAGAACCGGATAAACCGGATGCAATTACGTCGGTTGGACATCCGATGACCTGCTTGATGAAGGTGACGATGAGCTGTACGTATAAAAAGTTCGTGTACGTGATCGCCGGCTTGTCGGAACGGCCGCAGCCGAGAAGATCGAGTGTGTAGACGGTGTGATCCTTTGCGAGAGTATCCTCAATATACTGCCATTCGCGGCCGCTGGAGGCACAATGTAAGTCATGAAGTAAGAGCATCGGGGTTCCGGTGCCTTTTTTTGTGTAAAAAATATCGCCGAACTGCCAGGAAAAGATCTCTTTTTCAGCCGAGGCGAGCAGGTTTTTCCGTACGGCGGCGGTATCGAGCGTTTTATTCAGAAAGTAAATCGCTGCGCCGGACATCGTGGTGAGGACACTCAAGGTGACCAGTTTTTTGCTGTGTTTCATATGATAAAACTCCTTTCAGGGGTCTCCCGGAGGGGAGGAATCGGTTCGAAACGTTGTGTTGAGCTTATTATAAGCGAAAAAAGGGAAAGATACAATGCAAAAATTAAGGGAAAAATGAGAAAAAGAGACGAAAACAAGGCGCAATTTAACAAAAAGCGTAGACAATTCCAGGAGAACTACGTTATGTCAACTACTGGCGAATGGCATATTTAAATGGTTTACATAACTGCAAAAAAACAGAGAAAAAATGATGCAATAATACACATAAAAGCATGAAAACGGCACTATGGGATAAAATCCTTCCAGATTGGTAAAAATCCATGAAAAAATGGTCCCAAAATGCGTTTAGTAAATGGTTTGGAAAATCCGAAAAAACGAATGTTAAAAGTTCAATTCATACGAAAATATAAAAATATAATTAAATAA
>NZ_QUED01000040.1:0-10746 GCF_003477865.1 Blautia sp. AF34-10 | reverse complement strand
CCTTCTAAGGATGTTCAGATGACACAGGAACAGGCAGACAGTCTGGTGGAACATCTGAAGAATATTTTCATGTATGTGCGGGTTCTCCGTCCGGATGAGATCGGAGATTGAGATTTTGATTTAATAATTTGATTTATAAAACTGGCAATGATACAATTAGCGTAATTTGAAAGAAAGCAGAGAAAATATGAGTGAAAACTTACTGATTGTTGAAGATGACAAAAAATTAAATGATGGAATACGTCTCGCATTGAAGAATGATTCCTATTTCTTTTATCAGTGCCAGACTTTGCAGGAGGCTAGAGAAATCTTGAAAAAGGAAGATATCACATTGGTTTTATTAGATGTGAACTTGCCGGATGGGAATGGGATTGATTTTGTAAGAGAAATAAGGAAAAACAGTCAGGTGCCGATTATCCTGCTTACAGTAAATAACATGGAAGTAGATATCGTAACAGGATTGGACGCTGGGGCAAATGATTATATTACGAAACCGTTTAGTTTGATGGTTTTGCGTGCAAGAGTGTCTGTGCAGCTTAGAAATAAAGATGCAGTAGTTAAGAATTCTATGGAGTTTGATGGATTCGAGTTCTATTTCGATAAAATGGAATTTTTCAAAAATGGAGAACTTATTGAACTGAGTAAGACAGAACAAAAACTCTTGAAAGTGCTGTGCGAAAACAGAGGAAAAGTAGTGAAGCGAGAATACCTGATTGACGAGGTATGGCAAGGAGATACAGAGTTTGTGGATGCTCATGCTCTGACTGTTGCAGTTAAACGTCTCAGAGACAAATTAGAAGATGATACGCAGAAGCCTAAATATATCAAAACGGTTTATGGAATTGGTTATACCTGGGCGGTGAATGGATGATAGAAATAATTATATTGATTGTAGGAATATTTGTTTTAAGTGGAATCTTCTGGCATAGCATTTTTTATCAGAAAGAAAAAAAGCTTTTGAACCGGCTGCAGCAAATGCTGGATTGTGCTATAGATGGAGAACTGGAACGGACAGAAATATCAGAAGAAAAGTACTCTGCTCTTGAAAACAGCATGAAACAACATTTAGACAGTAGCTTTCTGGCAAGAAAGAACCAACAGGAACAAAAAGAAGTGATACAGAAACTTATTTCCGACATTGCGCATCAGACGTTGACTCCTATTTCAAATTTGAAAATTTATGGTGAAATACTCTCTGAAACAAATCATGAAAATCAGGAGGAGATAGATACCATTTTGGAGCAGACAGAGAAATTAGATTTCCTGATACAATCATTGGTCAAATTATCACGGATGGAGAGTGGAATTATCGCAGTACATTCGGAGGATACTACTATTACACAGATGCTTGAATCCATACAGCAGCAGGTTAGCGTGAAAGCAAGGGAGAAGAATATTACTCTGAGCCTATGTGACACGGATTTGCATGTTCTATGTGATCCAAAATGGACTGTGGAGGCACTCGGAAATATTGTAGATAATGCGATTAAATACACAGCATGTGGGGGAAATGTTCAGGTAAAAGCTGAGCAGAATTCTTTCTTTGTAAAGATTGATATTATTGATGATGGCATTGGAATAGAAAAAGAAGAAATACCAAAGATATTTGGAAGGTTTTATCGGAGTCTGTCAGTGGCAGACCAGCCAGGAGTAGGAATTGGCTTATTCCTTGCAAGAGAGATTATTCAGGCACAAAAAGGGTATATAAAAGTGACATCAGAGAGAGGAAAGGGCTCTATCTTTTCTGTGTTTCTCCCGATATCAAAAAAGGAATAGTATCAAAACTGTGATATTTCAGAAACCGGATAGAGACATTGTTGTGATAAAGTCTGTATTGTAAAGAGCAATACAGGCTTTTTTAAAATATAAGACAGGGAGGAAGACATGAATATATTAAAAACGGTAGATTTACAAAAAATATATGGACAAGGAGAAACAGAAGTCAAAGCCCTTGATGGTGTAAATTTAGAAGTGGAAAAGGGGGAGTTTGTAGCGATTGTTGGAACTTCCGGGAGCGGAAAGTCTACGATGCTTCATATCATTGGAGGATTAGATAATCCAACATCTGGGCAGGTAATTGTGGATGGACAGAACTTAAGCCATATGACAGATGAAGAGCTTACCATTTTCCGACGCAGGAATATTGGTTTCGTATTTCAACAGTATAATCTGGTTCCGATGTTGAATGTATGGGAGAATATTATTCTTCCCGTGAAGCTGGATGGAAAAAAGATTGAAAAGAAATATGTAGATGAAATCATTGATACACTTGGTATTCGAACAAAATTGGAAAATCTGCCAAGTGCTCTATCCGGCGGACAGCAGCAGAGAGTGGCAATTGCGAGGGCTTTAGCTGCAAAACCTGCCATTTTGCTCGCTGACGAACCGACTGGAAATTTGGATTCGAAGACAAGTCAGGATGTATTAGGGCTTCTGAAAGTAACCAGTAAGCGTTTTCACCAAACCATCGTTATGATTACCCATAATGAAGAGATTGCCCAGATGGCAGACCGGATTTTACAGATAGAAGACGGAAAAATTGTTTCAGACAGTGGTGTGGTATAGCAGGGGGCGATTTTATGGTAAAAGTAGAGAATAAAGAGACGTTACGATTATTAACGAGTCGTTTTATGAAAATGAATCGCGCCAGGAATGTTATTGCCGTTATTGCAATCATTCTGACTTCCCTTTTATTCACAAGTCTCTTTGTGGGAAGTGTATCTATGATTCTTTCCAAAAGAGCAACGGAAATTAAGCAGTTTATGGATTCTGCCCATGCCAGTGCACAGAATCTGTCAGAAGAAGATGCAAAGCGATTGCAGCAAACAATCGAACAGAGTGAAGATGTTAAGCGATATGGTTCCGGTATTTTTCTGGGAGCTGGAATGGACGAAAGGTTTGGTTTTTCCGTAGAGGTCCGATATGCAGATGAAAATACGGCAGAAAGTTTTAATTGTCTGCCAACCACAGGAAGACTGCCGGAGAAAGAAAATGAAGTAGCACTTAGCAGCATGGTATTGGAATCTCTGGGAGTTACACCAAAGATTGGGGAAGAAGTAACGCTGACCTGGGAAGTAAATCCCATGCTGAAACAATATAAGACAGATACGTTTAAGATATGTGGATTCTGGCAAGGAGACAAAGCTGTTTTAGGTCAGATGGTCTGGGTATCCGAAGCCTATGCAAAGGAGAATCGTTATCCCGTTACGCAGGAAGAATTAGAAAATGGTATCTACAATGGAGGAAAAGAGTATTTTCTCTGGTACAAGAACCTTTGGAATCTGGAAAAGAAAACGGAAAAGATATCTAAAGCAGCGGGATTTACGAGAGCTGGGACAGGAATGGAAGTCAATCCGGCATATAATCTCTTTGAAGAGGATTCATTTTCATTTTCTTCCTTAATTATAATGATTCTATTTGTTATATTAGCTGGATACCTGATTATTTATAATATCTTTAACATTTCTGTGAAAACTGATATCCGGGCTTACGGATTGTTAAAGAACGTGGGAACAACGGGAAAGCAGTTGAAAAAAATTGTACGTATGCAGGCGTGGAGATTATCAGCTATTGGTATTCCAATCGGATTGCTTTGTGGTTATCTTGCAGGTCTTTGTATGGCTCCGTCCTTGACAGCAGATGCTGAAATTAGTGCACAGGCAGGACAGACTGCTCAGACAGTAGTATCAGCAAATCCTTTGATTTTTCTTGCAGCAGCGCTTTTGACACTTTTAACGGTGTATCTCTCTAGTCTGCAGGCTTGTAAAATGGTGGAAAGGGTATCTCCTGTGGAAGCTCTGCGTTTGGCAGAGGGAGAGCAGTCACATAGGAAAATAAAAAAGAATACTTCTGTAACCTGGTGGGGAATGGCAGTTCAAAATGTGTTACGAAATTGGAAAAAGGGATTGATTGTTATGCTTTCTATCGCTCTTTCTATGGTGGTTGTCAACTGTATCGTGATGCTGGTGCAGGGATATGATTTTGATTCTTACCGAAAAGTGCTTTTAGCTTCCGATTTTCAACTGGATCAGATGACGGGAAGTTTGTTAAATACGAATTTCAACGGTATTACACCTGAAATCAAAGAGATTCTGGACGAATGTCCTGATAGTGCTAAGACAGGATATGTGTATTATTCTGAGGAAACCCACAAGATGGAGCCGGAACTTCTGAAAACATGGGAAGCATTCGCAGATAAATATGAAAAAAACTGGAACGATTATGAAAAACAGGTTTGGGAAGAGGCAAAGGCTTCCAATACAGTAAGTGTTCATTTTCTCGGAATCAGCGAGTCGGTGTTTGACAAATTAGAATGGAGAGGGGAAAAATGCTCTTGGGATACATTTAAAAGCGGAAATTATGTGCTTGTAGATTATGGTAATAAATATGCAGAGCGTCCGGTTTCTTATTATCAGACTGGGGGTATTTTTCAGATGGATTACAAAAATGGAAACCAAAAAGATTACGAAGTCATCGGAGAAGCACTGATGCCATATGCATTGGATTATCCGTATGCGGACTGTATCTATATCACGGTATTGGTTCCCGAAGAGGAGTATATCACCCAGACAGGAAATGAATCAGCCATGTATGCTGCCATTGATGCAAAGAAGGGCGAGGACAAGCAGATAAAAGAATACATTGATAAAAATATTTTGAAAGAAAATGATATGATCAACGTGTTTTCTGTATTGGACATGAAAGAGAGCTTTCAGCGGTATGTCAGTAAATATTATATGATCGGTAGTTTTCTTGTTGTTATTTTAGCTTTTATTGGTATTATGAATTTCTTTAATACAACAGCAACCTCTGTAATCAGCAGAAAAAAAGAACTGGCACTTTTGGAAGTTGTGGGAATGACGAAAAAACAGGTATCGAAAATGCTAGTGACTGAGGGATTCCTATATTTGGGAGGCGCATTTGTGATTGCAGTATTGCTAATTGTATTTGGAGCAAAGCAGATTTTAGTAAATACGCTCGGTACGGCATTTTTCTTCCGGCTGCATCTTACAATCGTGCCATGTGTGCTTATGATTCCAATTTTGGTTGGGATTGCGTATGTGATACCAAAGTATCAGTTTGAAAAGATGAGTCGGGAAAGCATTGTTGAAAGGATTCGGAAAGAATAATAACAATATGTAAATTAGGCGTATGGATTTGATGAATCCATGCGCCTTTTTAGAAAAATATAAATATAAACAAAAGAATCCTAACTTTTTTTATAGTAGGATTGTTATATTATTTAGAAAACAGAGGGAGCAAATTTGCGAATGGAATACAAAACTGATTCTTTGTTAGTACATCTAGCAAGAGCAGGAGATGAAGATGCGTGTGAAAAACTGGTCAAAAAATATTACTCAAGTATATATCAATATTGTTTGCTACATATCAATGATCCATATGAGGCAGAGGATTTGACACAAGAAGTGTTTACACGTTTCTTTTCCAATTTATATAGATATAAAGAATATGGAAAAGTTAAGAATTATCTTTATACAATTGCCGGAAATACCGTTAAAAATTATTACAAAAAGAAAAAAGATATTCCATCAGAGGAACTGCTAAAATCAGAGGACTGTAGTAAAAATCATGTAGAAGAGCTAGGAGTCCGATTAACTATTGAACAGGCAGTGAGAAAGTTACCGGAAGAAATTAGAGAAACGGCAGTTTATATTTTTTTCAGGAATTGAAGCAAAGAGAAATTGCAGAATTACTTCATATCAAACTTTCTCTTGTAAAATATCGAATCGGAAGAGCAAAAGAACTTTTAATGAAAGAGTTGGAGGTGAAAAAAGATGAAGAATTATAAGCAACAAATAAAGGAATATAAAGAGGAGATTGAAGAAAAGTATGTAAGGGCTGAAGCAGAGAACAAAACAGTAAAAGCATGTCAGAATATTTTGTCAGAGTCGGTTTTATCGAAACAATCGCATAGAACATCTTATTTTGAATTTTTGTATGAGCAGACAAAATTCATAAAAAAAAGATGGTGGATTTTACAAGGTTGTGTTCTTATGTGTCTATGGATATGGTTGAGTAATTATACGTCAGACATAAAAGATATGATGAGGATTATGGGAATATCTGCCACAATATTTGTGGTTCTGATTATCCCGGAAATTTGGAAAAACAGAAGAAATGGTGCGATTGAGATTGAGCAGGCGTCTTATTACACACTGCGTCAGATTTGTACAGCAAGAATGTTAATGTTTGGAGTAGTGGATCTGGTGATCGTTATGGTGTTTTTGGCAATTACATATCAAACAACAATACTCTCGTTAAGTGATTTGGTGGTTAATTTTTTGCTTCCGGTAAATGTTTCATGTTGTATATGTTTTCGTGTATTGTACAGCAGATGGGAAAAAGCAGAATATATAGCAGTGCTTTCTTGTCTGGTATGGGTTGGTTTATGGATGATGATTGTTGCAAATGATGTTATTTATCAGAAAATTGTAACTCCGGTATGGGTGGCTATGCTGATATTGACTTTTGTATATTTTGTTTTTTGTGTTCAGAAGTCATTAGTATTTGATGAAAAAATTTTGGAGGATTACACGTATGAAATTAGAATTTAAAAATGTAACAAAACAATACGGAGAAGTAAATGCTGTTAATAAAGTGAATTGTGTTATGGAAAAAGGAATTTATGGACTGCTTGGAGTAAATGGAGCAGGAAAGACCACATTAATGCGTATGCTTTGTACGATTGTTCAACCATCAGAAGGACAAATATTATGGAATGGTAAAGATATATGGAAACTAGGAGGTGAATACCGAGAAGTTCTGGGATATTTACCACAGGATTTTGGATATTATCCAGATTTGACCGTATATGATTATATGATGTACATTTCTTCTATAAAAGGGTTAAAAATGCCGTTTGCCAGAAAAAAAGTGAAGCAATTATTAAATCAAGTAGGAATGGAAAAATTCAGTAAAAGAAAAATGAAGAATTTGTCTGGAGGAATGGTTAGACGTGTAGGAATAGCACAGGCGATGTTAAACGATCCGCAAATTCTTGTCCTGGACGAACCTACCGCTGGATTAGACCCGAATGAAAGAATACGTTTTCGTAATTTAATTAGTGAATTGTCGGAAGAACGTTTGGTGCTCTTGTCTACACATATTGTATCGGATATTGAGTACATTGCGAATAACATTATGTTAATGAAAGATGGAGAACTTTTTTATGCAGGTACTGCGGAAGATTTAGTATCTTCTATGAAAGAAAAGGTATGGCAATGTAATGTTTCGAGAAGTATGATAGACAAATATATGAATGAATATTTGGTTGGAAATATAAAAACAACAAAAACCGGAGCAGAGCTAGAATTATTTCAATAGAAAAGCCAACAGAAGATGCTGTGGCTGTAGAAAAAAATCTGGAAGATGCATTTCTATTTTATTTTGGAGAAAAATCGGAGGAAAAATAAGATGCTTAAATTAGAATTAAAACGAATTTTTTCAAAGAAAATTAATGTATTTGCAATCGGATTGGCATTGATACTTGCTGTCATTTTTAGCGGATTTGCAGTTACAAGTAATCGCTATGTGGATGAGAATGGAAATGCTAGTACTGGAATTATGGCAACAAGAAAACTTACAGATAACAGACGAGCATGGAAAGGTACATTGACAGAAGATGAACTTGGAAAAGTTATAGAACAAAATAAAAATGCGGTGACACAATCCTCAGAAGAAAATGCGATTTACGGAACGACATTACAACCGATAGATGATATTAGGGGTTTTATAATATCGGTATTAACACCGGATGCAGAATATGATGAAAGTGTTCTGAATCAAATTACAGAAGAAAATATACAAGAGTTCTATAACACTTATCATAAAAATATGAAAAAGATGGCAGAAGAATATGGAAAGACTGCTGTTCAGAAAAAATACTTGGAAAAGAAATATAATGAAATAAAATTACCAGTAGAATACGAATCTTATAGTTCATGGGATACTATGATTATGTATGTAGAAACGTATTCTATTATTCTGGCAATCATAGTTGGTTTTATTTGTGCTGGAATATTTGCAGATGATTTTCAGACAAAAGCAGATGCAGTATTTTTCTCTACAAAGTATGGACGTACAAAAGCTGTTAAAACAAAAATACTGGCAGGAATAGTTACGACAGTTATGATTTATTGTATGGGAATTATATTACTTAGTGTGATTTGCTTTGGAATTATGGGAACCAGTGGTATGAATACACCCTATCAAATGTATCAGGCATATAGTATTTACATTATGTCATATGGACAATACTATTTGTTGACAGTTGTATGTGGATTTATAGCCAGTATGCTGGCGGCTTCAGTGTCTATGTTAGTAGCGGCTAAAATGCATACAATTAGTGTCGCTGTTTGCATTCCGTTCTTTTTATATTGCTTATTGCCATTTATAGGACGGGCACTTTCTGGGTATACAACGCTTTTCAATTTGATACCAACAATTTTGACAAATGTACAGGCAAGTGTAAAAGTCCCACTTATTTATCAGATTGGGAATTGTGTATTTCGACAAATTCCGCTTGTAATGGTAATGTATACCGTGATGGCAATAGCCTTACTGCCTTTTATTTATAAGAGTTTTCGCAGATACGGAAATAAGTAAAAATTGTATTCATACTCATGAAAAACAAAGTAAGTAAAATATTTTCTGGAAAAATCAAAGCATAATTTAAAGATTTAAGGCGGGCAAGTTGCCCGCCTTAAATTGCACGTATTATGTTAAAAGACCAGATAGAGTTTTTCCAATGGAAAATCCAATCTGTGGATATAACTCCTGAATCTCCCGATATTTTGCTTCAATCATTTCAGGCTCATCAGCCAGATCTTTTCATATATTTTGAAAGCTTTTTTAAAATGTGTTTTGGCTTGTGAAAGATTGGCGGTCATCAGATAAATGGTTGCAAGGTTTTCCTGTACTTTGGCATAATCCAGACATTCATCGGAATGGTATTCCTTGATGATACCGGATAATTTTTGCAATTCGGAGATTCCTCTTTCGGGTTCCTGCTGTTCTGTCAGGAACATTGCATAATTGGCAATCTGAGGTATGCTGTCATTTATATGAAGCAGGTTAAATTGGTCAAGCAGTGAGATGCTTTTTTCCATGTGTTCTCTTGCAAGATCGGGATAACCGTTCATGCGGTAAAGTCCTCCGAGATTGGCATGAAGGTTAGAAACGAGGCGAGCATTGTCAGCAGTGATATTTTCTATCTGGGCAAGTGCATTTTTTTCCAGTTTTATTGCTTTTTCAGGTTGGGTTTCAAGGGCTGCCTGAAAATCCAGTAATAACGCCCGGTCAGAGTCGGTGCCAATGCTTTTTGTCTTTAACAGTACCTTCAGTTCCTGAATGATTTCCTTCATACCTTTGTGATAGTTATAGTTATCCATGTATGGAAATGCATTTTCCAAAAAAAGCAGATACTTTGGCATATCATCTTTTTCAATCAGATCTAAGATATTTCCTATTGTTTGAAATAGCTTTTTATAATAATCTACTTCCATTCCATGCATTAAACATATGTGCTGTAAAGAATCCAGCAATGTGTGGCAACTACTTACAGATGGTTTTGTCTCTGAAAGAGTGATTTCCTGAATCATCGGATGCAGAGAGAGTGTGCGACGTGTTGTTGTCTGAACGAAACCAGTCTCAATTAAATCGTTGATTTCATTTAGTGTGGGCAGTTCCAGCCATTTGGCAAATATACGGGCAGAAATACCGGTGGAAGGAAGAAAGCATAGATTACACATGATATCCTGCTGTTTAAGAGATAAAGTGTATAGAGAAAACAGCGTATGGATATGATTGTAATAGGTGGCTTTGCTGCTTTGTCCATCTTTGATTATTTTAATTTTATCTTCGTTATGGAAAGATGCTTTTTCCGCCTGAAGTCTTGTTAATAACTGGTCTGGAGTCGAGATTCCATTTTCCAGAAGTTTTGCTGCCAGTTCCACGGCAAAAGTATGAGAGTGAACAGTTTCGATGATTTTTTCAACTGTTGCCCGGTACGTGTCTGCCTCTGAATAAAATACTGATGCCAGTTGGAAGAGAGCGTTCATATCTGATATTTCTTTTAATGGCAGAGTACAGTATTCATCCAGTCTGCTTCTGGTTGTAAACAAAATCTGGCAGCGATATTTTAATACTACTGACAGAAAGCTGTCTTGTGTAGCAGTGACATTAAAATTATCTATGATCAACAGAGTATCAGATTTCAGGGAACGCAGAAAACGGTTATGTCTTTGAAACCGTTCCTGTTCAGTGCTTTCCGGCAGATCGTCAATAAAATCCATGTCAGTAATATCCTGATGAAGATTGCCGGTATATTCTACATATAGAATGTTAGTGTAATGCTCTTTGTAATGTTTTGCGTAGGCTTTGGCAAGTTCGCTTTTTCCAATACCGGCAATTCCGCAAAGAAAAACATGACGGTTTTCTTCAAGCATGGTATATAATTCTTCCAGTTCTTTATCTCTTCCGATAAAATGACGGCATGGTTTCGGAACCTCACTGTCCATAATATAATCCAGCACAATGGGTGACAGGGCACCTCCGGCAATTAATTTTTGATTTTTAGTATCACGTTTGATAAATTGTCGCTCCATGCCAAAAGAAATCAGCTTTGCAAGAAAAAGCAGACGTGAGCTGGCTGGTTTGTACAGAGAAGCCAGATTTTTCTTTTTGGCATCGGAGATGGTGTCATCTTGTATAAATAATGTGTATATA
>NZ_QUED01000004.1:0-191695 GCF_003477865.1 Blautia sp. AF34-10 | reverse complement strand
CGGGAAGGGATAAACGCTGAAGGCATCTAAGCGTGAAGCCCCCCTCAAGATGAGATATCCCATTCGAAAGAAGTAAGACCCCTTGAAGACGACGAGGTAGATAGGGCAGGGGTGGAAGTGCCGTAAGGCATGGAGCTGACTGTTACTAATCGGTCGAGGGCTTGACCTGAATGGTTGTGTTCACAAAAAATGGAATGATAGATGTGTAGTGTATGCGGTTTTGAAGGTATATCGGAAAGGCCATCGGAGAGATCCGGTGGCTTTTTGTAATTATTTTCCGCAAAATACTTGTTTTTCGAAAAAGATTGTGTTATAGTAACGATTGTCAGGAAAAGATTCCTGAGATATTCCTCGATAGCTCAATGGTAGAGCATTCGGCTGTTAACCGAAGGGTTGTTGGTTCGAGCCCAACTCGGGGAGCTAAGATGAAGAAGCGATACAGAAATGAGAAATCATAGCTGTATCGCTTTTTTGCTGTCTGTAGCCATTAAGAAACGCCATCTAACATTTTGACGGTTTTCCATAACATTTCTTCCTGTTCATGGAAGAAAGATTTCGTTATAATAAAATCAGACAGATCACGGAACATGTGCAGAGTCAGGAGTCGTGTCAAGGCGGAACTTTTTCCGATAGGCACTTGGCGTCATGCCCTGCTTCTGGCGGAAGGCTTTGGTAAAAACTTCGGCATTCCGGTAACCACAGGAAAAAGCGACCGTTTCGATGGAGAGATCCGTATACGATAAAAGCTCGAGCGCACGCGTGATCCGGCAGGAAGAAAGATAGTCCTGCGGTGAGGTATGGAGATATTTCTGAAACAGGGTATAAAGGTAACTTCGGTTGATGCAGACATATCTGGCAATATCCGAGACAAGGATTTCATTGGAATAATTATTTCGGATAAACTCAACGGCTTTTTCCACGTAAAGATTGCCGCTCTCCCGTGCAGAAGGATCGGCAAGCGTGATTTCGCGGGAAAGAATTGAGAAAAACTGGTACAGACAGCCTTCCAGAAGATACTGGTCCGAGGTGTCATAGGTATTGTGCTTCTGCATCTGAAACAAGAGGGACTGCAGTTCACCGGAAAAACTGCACTGGTAGACAGGGTGCTCCTCGGAAAGACCGAGTTCCTGTACATAAGAGGCAGCTTTTTCGCCGTCAAAACCGATCCAGAGATAGGTCCAGGGATCATCCGCATCGGCTTCATAGTAGGTGCGGACATTTGGCATCAGGAAAAAGCCCTGTCCGGCGGTTAAGCGGTAAGTGCGGTTTCCGATGGTAAAAGTGCCTTTCCCGGAAATAATATAGTGGATCACGTAATTGGGGCGGACAGCCGGGCCGTAGCTGTGGAACGGCTGGCAGGCTTCGTAGCCGCAGAAGCAGAGATAAAGATCCGAAAATTTATGCTTTGGGACGGGAAGTGTCCAGGAAGTTTCCATAAGTATACCTCACAAAATGAATCATCAGAAAAGCTGGAATGTCACAAAGGATGAGATTCCGAAATATCAGTAAAATTATATCGTGTTTTGCAGGATACTGCAAGATGCCGCAGGAGGAGGAAATCATGGCAATCAAAGTAAGTGAAAATGGACGGTTATTTACCCTCCAGACAAAAGACAGCAGTTACCAGATGTTCGCAGATGAGAAAAATGTGCTTCTGCATCTCTACTATGGAGAAAAAATCGGTGAGGAAAATCTTTCCGGTCTGATTTTCTGCACGGATATGGGATTTGCAGGAAACCCGGAGGAGGCAGGTCTTAACCGGAAGTATTCTCTTGATGCACTTCCGCAGGAAATTCCGGGAAGTGGTGTCGGTGATTTCCGTGATGATATGATTGAGATCCGCCACGCGGACGGCAGCTTTGCAGCAGATTTCCGTTTCGATTCGTACGAAATTCTGGATCATTCCTATGCCATTCCGGGAATGCCGGCGTTGTACGATACAGAGGAAGAAAAAGGTGAGACTCTTGTTATTACAATGACGGAGAAGGCTTCCGATATTGTTCTGAAGCTGTTTTACGGTGTATTTGAAAAGGAAAATGTGATTACGAGAGCGGCAAGACTCGAAAATCACGGAGAAACGGCGATTGAGCTGGAAAAAATGCTGTCATTCAGCATGGATCTGATGTATGAAAATTATGAGATGATCTATTTCTCGGGTCGTCATGCGATGGAGCGTACGGCGGAGCGGATTCCGGTGCAGCATGCAAAAGTCGAGATCGGAAGCACCCGCGGTACATCGAGCCATCATTACAATCCGGCTGTGATCCTCTGCGAGGAGGGTGCGGGTGAGACACACGGTTCCTGCATCGGCGCATGCCTCGTTTACAGCGGAAACTTTGTTGCGGCAGCACAGAAGGATCAGAAAAATCAGACCCGTTTTCAGATGGGTATTCATCCGACCAATTTCTGCTTCCATCTGGAAAAAGGAGAGGCGTTCGATACCCCGCAGGCAATCTTAAGCTATTCCGGAACCGGTCTTACCAAACTGTCACAGCAGTATCATGAGATCATCCGCGAGCATATCTGCCGTGGCGCATACAAGCATGCCAAACGACCGATTCTGATCAACAACTGGGAAGCAACCTATTTTGATTTCAACGAAGAAAAAATTCTGAAAATTGCAGAGCAGGCGCAAAAGCTTGGCATTGAGATGCTGGTGCTTGACGATGGCTGGTTTGGAAAACGAGAGGATGATAACAGTGGTCTCGGTGACTGGTTCGTCAACGAGAAAAAGATGAACGGCTCCATGGCGCAGCTTGCAGAAAAAATTCACAAGATGGGCATGAAATTCGGTCTCTGGTTTGAGCCGGAGATGATTTCCGAGGACAGTGATCTTTACCGTGCACATCCGGATTGGGCATTTGCAATTCCTGGCCGTGTGCCGAACCACAGCAGAAATCAGCTTGTACTTGATATGACGCGTGAGGATGTGCGTGAGTATCTGCTGGAGCGTCTGACGACCATCGTTCATGATGCAAAGATTGATTATGTCAAATGGGATATGAACCGCAGCGTCTGCGATGTTTACAGCCATGTGGCAGCACAGAGCCGGAACGGAGAGATGTATCACCGCTATGTGCTCGGTGTTTACGATTTGATGGAAAGATTCCTTGCCGCATGCCCGAATCTGCTGCTCGAGGGCTGCAGCGGAGGAGGCGGACGATATGATGCCGGTATGATGTATTATTCCCCGCAGATCTGGTGCAGCGATAATACCGATGCGATCAACCGCCTGTCTATCCAGTACGGAAGCTCGTTCTTCTATCCGATCAGTACCGTTGGTTCCCACGTTTCTGTATGCCCGAACCATCAGACCGGCCGTGTGACACCGTTCCGGACAAGAGGCGATGTGGCGCTGGCAGGAAGCTTTGGATATGAGATGGATCTGAATAAGATTTCAGAGGAAGAAAAAGAGATGGTAAAAGAGCAGGTTGCTGCGATGCATGAATATTACGAGCTCACACACGAAGGCCTGTATTACCGTCTGACCGGACTGAAAAAACAGGATTTCATGGCATGGGAGTTCGTGGCAGAGGATCAGAGCCGCGCACTGCTTACGATCGTAAAGACTGACGCAGAAGGAAATATGCTTCCGGTTCACACGAAAGTGTGCGGTCTTGCAGAGGATAAGCTGTACCGCTGCAGCCTGGACCAGGAAGTTCGCCTTGGCCGTACCTGGAACCGTGCGGGGCTGACCCTGCATCAGGTGCTGGGAGAGTATGAGAGTATCCGGGTCGAATTTACAGAAGTAAAATAAAAAAGATAAGAAAAATCTTCAACTGGATTTGAGGGGGAGGGAACCTCAATCTGGTTGGAGATTTTTTTTGCATAAAGAAAATCAAAGCAGGAGGGAAGGAACGTACTCTTTACAGTGCAAAAATAGTTGTGATACAATAAGCAAAAGAAATTTTCTGACAGAAAATAAAGACGGAACTGTCAAGAAAGGAAATTGTACATGAGAAACAGAAAAAACTGTTTAGCTGTTCTTCTGATGACAACTATTGTGGTAATGGGATGTGGAAATCAGCAGGTGGAAAAGGAGAATCCATCGGCTGTCTCCGAAAGAGCACCCAGTGTCCAGGATGAGTCAGAAGATGGTGAAAAAGAGTTTCTTTCTACATACCAGAATATTATAATCACACTTCCAGAAGGCTGGAATGTAATGAGAGATGAAAAAATCCAATGCAGTTTCATATCGGAAGATGGAGAAAGTCTTGAGATATCGTATCGGGAAGGAATGGCAAAAGTGATACTTATGGATTTTCCGGAGGACGAAGAGAGCGCTGAAAATTTGCTCTATCCGAATGAAATAACAGGGGAAAACAGCATCAGCGATTTTATGGTGAAAACAGCTAACGAAGGAAAAGATAACGAGAGTTCCTTTTATCGTTTCCAGGTAAAAAATTCCCAGCAGATTCCGATTGCATTTTTCTGCGGGGTGAAAACGGAGAATGAAGGGTATCAGATCATATGGAAAAAAGGAAGCGGCAGCAACGATACACAGCAAATCGTGCCGGAAATACTGGAGTCTCTGCAGTTCCCGGACAATGAGCTGCTGACAGAAACATTTCAGACGGCCTGCAAGGAGCAGAAAAGAGCGCTGAAAGCAGAAAATAATTCGGATGGCGTGAAAAAGCAGAAGGGTAAGAAAACCGTCACCTGTATCTCACCGGTCAATGTACGTACAGAACCCAACGTCAGCACAAGCCAGGTTATCGGAGCTCTGACGACAGGGGAAGAAGTGGAAATGCTCGGAAAAGAGAACGGATGGTACAAGATTTCGTATGAGGGAAAAACGGCGTATGTGTATGAAGACTATGTGAAAGAAAAAGAAAATTAAAAAAATGATATTTTCAAAAAAGCTGCCGAAGCAAACAGAACCGGCAGCTTTTTTGAAATAATTTTGAAAAAGAAAAATCCCGGAAACCATCTGTTTCCGGGAAAATAGAGGCGTCGACCGGATTTGAACCGGTGGATACTGGTGTTGCAGACCATTGCCTTACCACTTGGCTACGACGCCATATGACTCCGACGGGAATCGAACCCGTGTTACCGCCGTGAAAGGGCGATGTCTTAACCGCTTGACCACGGAGCCGAAGTTTTTGTTTTGTCTGCCGTGATTTTTGCTCAGCGACAAGTAGTATATTATCATAAGAAAACGAGTTTGGCAAGTGTTTTTTGAAAAAAATCAAATTTTGTAGTATTTGTGTTGCCGTGCATTCAGAAGGAAAAAATTTGCCGGGTCAGGGCATGGCTTTCGATATTCTTCCGGTGACATACCAAAAGTCCGGCGGAAAATGCTGGCAAAATAGCTGGGGCTTTCAAATCCGGTATGCAGAGCAATTTCCAAGATAGAAAGCGAGCTGCCGGTAAGAAGATCTGCGGCTTGGGTTACGCGGTACTGGTTGATATAGGAAATAGGCGTTGTGTGAAAGTGCGTTTTGAAGAAACGACAAAAATATTGTGGATTCATATTGAGTATAGCAGCAAGATCTGAAAGACGGATTTTAGAATCATAGTTATCCTGAATATAACGTAAGAGTTTTTTACACTGATCAGATCTTTCTTTTTTACGAGTGCAGAGGGGTTCCGGATGAAGAAAAAGCTGGTATTGCGCCAGAAGTGCAAGAATCCGATACATGTCACTTTTGATCAGAAGGAACCAGCCGATGGGTTTGGTATCGTATGCATACAGGATTTCCTGGAAAAGCTCAGATAATGTCAGTACAAATGTTTTCTGTGTCTGAGAGGAGGCTTCAGCAGCAGAAAGCTCTTCCAATGGAAAAGCCGGAAGAAGCAGTTGGTGAGAGAGCAGCGGACGAATCCAGTCTGCTTCACAGGAATCCAGATAGGCACATGAGAGAATTTCTGGAAGAAATACAAGGGCATGGTGAACCGAAGGGGTAGTTCCAATGCTGCAGAGCTGATGCAGTTCGTGACTGTTGATGAAAAGAAAAGTACCTTCGGAAATTGTCCGGGTTTCAGTTTTCAGTGTCAGAGTGAGAGTACCTTTTTCAACCCAGATCCATTCTAATTCTTTATGCCAGTGAAAAGGAACAGAGAGCCCGCCATGCGCATAATCCTGATGATAGATATGGAGCGGAACAGGTTCGGTTCCATGCACGGTAAAATCCCGGATTCCGCCAGAAAGAACAGGGGAACAAGATTCAGGAGAAAAGAGCTCTTTTGAACGTTCTTTTTTCATAAAAGTCAAAATCCTTTCATTAAATACGAAAATCAGGTTAGAAAATATAAGATAATATCATTATACTGCTCTTATAGGAAAAAAGAAAGAGAGGACAGAAAATGAAAAGAGAGTGGTGGCATAGCTTAACCGTATATCAGATTTACACCAGAAGCTTCTGTGACAGCAACGGAGACGGCATCGGCGATTTTGGAGGGATTCTGCAGAAGCTGGACTATCTGCAGGAGCTTGGTGTTGGAGCCATCTGGCTTTCGCCTTTTAACGATTCTCCTAATTACGACAATGGATATGATGTCAGTGACTATTATAAAGTAATGGAAGAAGCGGGCACAATGGAAGAGCTGGAAGAACTGATCGCAGCCTGTGAAAAGCGGGAAATTGTGGTCATGATGGATCTTGTTTTAAATCATAGTTCCCATCTGCACCCATGGTTCCTGGAAGCCAGAAAGGATCGAAACAGTAAATACCATGATTTTTACATCTGGAAGGAAGGAACGAAGGAGCAGCCGCCAGAAGGCGGCGGAGCATTCTTTGGAGGAAGCACCTGGGAATGGGTGCCGGAGGTTCAGGAATATTATTATCACAGTTTCAGTGTAATGCAGCCGGATCTGAACTGGAAAAATCCGTCGCTTCGGAAAGAGCTGTACCGGATGATCCAGTTCTGGATGGATAAAGGGATCCGTGGTTTCCGGCTGGATGCAATTGACAATATTGTAAAAGATGGACATGGAGGAAATGATACTCATTCGGAGCAGATTCATACATACTTAATGGAAATGAATCAGAATACGTATGGAAAATCAGAACAGATCCTGACAGTGGGGGAAACCGGAGGTGCTACGGTAGAAATGGCACAGCAGTATTCTGATCCGGAAAGCCAGGAGCTCAGTATGATTTTTCAGTTTGAACTGATGGGAATCGACGGCATCCGAAGTGGAAACTGGGATCCGAAACCGTATACGCTGCCGCAACTGAAGCAGATCTTTGAAAAATGGCAGACGGGACTGGAAGAAAAAGGATGGAACAGTCTGTTCTGGGGAACCATGATTTTCCGCGTGTCGTATCGCGCTTTGGAAATGACAGGGAACCGTATCGGGAAAAATCAGCAAAAATGTTGGCTGTCCTTCTCCATGGGATGAAAGGAACTCCTTATATTTACCAGGGGGAAGAAATCGGTATGACAAATGTGTCAGGGCTTCGGATCGAGGACTATCAGGATATCGAGTCTGTAAATTTTGCCGAAGACCGTAAAAAAGAAGGCTGGGAGGAAGAAAAAATTCGTACCTATCTTGCACGGAACAGCCGGGACCATGCGCGGACGCCAATGCAGTGGAATGCGGAAAAACACGCCGGATTTACAGCGGGAACACCGTGGATGGCGGAAAATCAGAATTACGAGGAGATCAATGTGGAAAACAGCAGAAAAAATCCGGATTCCCTCTTCTATTTCTATCAAAAACTAATTGCGCTGCGTAGGAAAAATGACACTCTTGTTTATGGGGATTTCCGTCTGATTGAGGAAGAAAATCCGGATATTTTTGCTTATGAGAGAAATCTGGGAGAGAAAAAGCTGATTGTGCTCTGCAATTTCCGGGATACCGCGGCAGAGATGAAAGCCCGATATGATTTGACAAAAGGAACGGTTCTGATTCATAATGATACAGAAAGTCTCACAAAAGAAGTGTGGAAGTTACAGCCGTATGAGGCGTATATGATTGAACTTCTGCAGTAAAAAGACAGAAATGAAAAGCAGCAGGAGAAGAAAACTGCAGGAGCAACTGGAAACAGGAGGGAGAAAATGTATCGCGTTCTTCTTGTAGAAGATGAAGAAATTGAACTGGAGACATTGCGGGATTATATTGACTGGAAAAAGAACGGGATTTCCAGAGTATTTACCGCGCGCAATGGCAGAAGGGCACTGGAGTGCCTGGAAGAAAATATGGCAGATATTGTGATTACGGATATTCAGATGCCAGGAATGAGTGGAATTGAACTGGCAGAGACGATCGTACGCCGGGGATATCCATGCAAAATTGTTTTTCTGACAGGATATGATGATTTTTCCTATATCCATTCCGCTTTTCAGGTGAATGCCGTGGATTACCTTTTAAAGCCATTTACGATTGAAGAAGTAGAAGCATGTCTGAAAAAAGTGAGAAGTGAACTGGAGAAAAGTGAGATAGCAGACTGGTCGCGGAAAACGGCGGCGAAGCAGTTGCTGGAAATGGCTTTGCGGGAAAAACAGGAAACAGAGCTTTTACGGAAAAATTTCCGTGGTGTATTTGGAGAAGAACTGGAAGAGTGCAGGTTTGGAATCATAGCGGTTTATGGAAAAACGGAAGAAAACATCTGTAGCCAAATTCAGGAAAAATACAAGGGCATCCGTTACATCAGCAAAACGGAACGGATCAGCATTCTGCTGCTGGCGGGGTATCTGTCGGTGAAAGATACGGCATTTCAGATCTGGAATGATTTGAAAGAAGACGCACCGAGAGCCGTTGGATGGTGCAGTGGAGCATGGACAGCTGACTGCCTGTACGAAAAGGCGGAAAAACTTCGGAACTGTTGTGTTCTGGCATTTCATATGGATCCACCGGAACTTTTCTGTGCAGATGAAAAAGAAACGGAAGGGGAAAAAGCATATCATTTCCGGGAACAGAAGGAGCGGAGAGAAGAAATCTGTCGTCTGGTCAGCAACGGGAAAAAGCAGGAAACGCTGCAGACCATGAAAGATTATTTTCAACAGCTAAAGGGGCTTGCGCCGAAAACATTTGCGGGAGAAGTTTACAATCTCTATATGTATCTATGGAACCGTCTTGTTTTGAGCGATGAACTGCTGGAAAACTGGATGGAAGCAGAAAAAATTTTGAGAGAAAATGAAATTTTTGAAGCAAACAACAGTTATCAGATGCGGGAAAAGATGAAGCAGTATCTGGAACGGATGTTGGCATTTTTTGAAGAACAGAATCAAAATCCAAATTACTATGCCGTTTATCAGGTAAAAACATATCTTCAGAAGCACTGCTCGGAAAGCGCAGATATCGAGAAGCTGGCCGCGGAGGTCGGTTTGTCTCCGAATTATCTGAGGAGCCTGTTTAAAGAGGCAACAGGAAAAACGATTTTGGAATACAATACGGAAATGCGTCTGCAGAGGGCGGCGGAACTGTTAAAGAATAAGAAAAATAAAGTACGGGAAGTGAGTCTGGCGGTTGGATATGAAAATGTTTCTTACTTTGGCGTTGTTTTTCAGAAAAGATTTGGAGTGACACCAAATGAATATCGTAAAATGGTATAAAAATCGGAGTTTTCAGTTTAAACTGATGATCGGCTATCTGGTACTGGCACTGATTCCAATGCTGTGTGTTACCTGGTACAGTTATGGAAAAACAAGGAACGTGCTTCTTACTGAAGCATATCAGAGTGCAGAACAGGAAGCAGAACGAATTGAAAAAAATTTTTCTACGATGGTCGAGCCTTACGAAACAATTCTGGAGGTGCTGTATGTGGATCAGATGCTGAGCGGATATTTGTTTCAGGATTACAGCAACGATTCTTATGAAGATATGTTTTACTATATTGATAAGAAGCTCAGCGAAATCTGTCTGATGAATGCAGGAATTTACAAAATCTGTTTTTACAGCAACAATGAAACGCTTCCGCAGGATAATTATTATTTTTATTCCATGCAGGATCTAGATCGGAGGGAACGTGTGCTGACATTTGATGCGATAGGGGAAACGGTATTCTGTGGGACATCTGGAGACGGAAAAGCATTTCATATGAATCGTCTGATGAATTTTTATCCACAGGGCGGGATGAAGAGCGTACTGTCGTTACAGATTGAAAATCAGCAGATACAGCCCCTCCTCGAAACAATAAATTCCACCGATGAAATTTATCTGGTGGATCAAAAAGGATATATTCTGTCTGCTTCCGAACCGGAAATGGCAGGCCTTCCGATCCGGACCAGAATGCCGGAAGAGGATCTGGAGCAGAAAGCGCAGATTGAGTTTGAGCGTGACGGTATTTCAAAAATCGGAAATATCCAGAGCGGAGTTTTCGGAACAAAAATTCTTGTGATTTCGGATAAGGAGACGGTTTTAAAAGACGCAAAAGCTGTTTCAAGAAGGATGATGTTCCTGATCCTCTGCAGCGCGGCTATGGTATTTCTCTGCATTATCTGTTACACAAGATGGCTTTCCACGCGGGTGCAGAAAGTGGTGTATGCAGCAAAACGGATGGGACAGGGAGAATTTGATTACCGTCTGGAAAATATGGGAGAAGATGAGATCGGACAGATCGGGCTGGCGTTTAATCAGCTCAGTGATCAGATTCAGGAGCTAATTCGGGAAAATTACGAAAAGAAAATCCGGATTCAGACGAGCGAACTGAATTTGCTGCAGGAACAGATCAATCCGCACTTTCTTTACAATGCACTTGCGGTTATTTCAGCACTGGCGATGCGGGAAGGTGGAAAACAGACGATGCAGGCGGTCAAAAATTTGTCCAGCTTCTACCGGATTTCCCTGAATAAGGGAAAACAGGTGCTTTCCATCCAGGAAGAAGTGGAACTGCTGCAGAGCTATCTGAAAATCCAGCAGATGCGTTTTCGGGACAGCGTACAGGTGGAGTATGAGATTGCAAGAGAAGTACTGACATATCGAACCATTAAACTTCTTCTGCAGCCGCTGGTTGAAAATGCCATTCACCATGCGAGAAAAGAGGAAGAAGTTCTCCACATTGCGGTCAGAATTCAAAAAGAAGAAAGGGATGTGGTATTCCAGGTGACAGATGATGGATGTGGAATCGAGGCGGAAAAACTGATTAAACTGCGAAGTTCTCTGCGGCGCTCAGAGGAAGGATATGGACTGAGAAATGTTGCAAACAGGGTTCGTCTGGCTTATGGAGAGAATTATGGTGTCCGAATAGAAAGCCAGGAAGGATATGGAACGACAGTTTCTGTCAGAATTCCAGTAAACGAATAAAAAATCAACAAAGCAGAAATAACTTCGTATTGTTTGCATAGAAAAGGAAACAGAAACCGGCTGATAAAGGTGATTTTGCCCGTCAGCCGGTTTCTGTTTCGTTAGATATTGACAGAAATCGTAAGAAAACAACAGAATAAAAAAGAGAATTATAAAACTCCGTTAAATCGAGATAGAAATCATAAAAAAGTGAGATTGTTGCAGGACAGACTATCCATTAGAATGGAAACATAGACAGCAAGAGTGTACAAGATGAACAAAAAGAAGAAAGAAGGAGAAGGCATGAAAAAAGAAAACGTGCATGCAAAGCACAAAAAAAGCCTCGCGGAACGGTTCTGGAAACAGAAATATCTGTTTTTACTGCTGCTTCCATCGTTGGTATGGGTCATTCTGATCTGCTATGCACCAATGACAGGACTGTATATGTCCTCATCAACTACACGCCGCAGGGTAGCGGCTATTTTGCGGATATGGCGAATTCGCAGTTTGTCGGTCTTGACTGGTTCAAGTATTTCTTTTCCACAGATTTCACAAAAATCATGAGAAACACACTGGCAACCAGCTTACTGACACTGTTATTCTCATTCCCGCTGCCAATCATTCTGGCGCTTTGCCTGAATGAAGTTCGAAACCAGAAGGCAAAGAAATTTGTACAGACCGCATCTTATATTCCCTATTTTATTTCCTGGGTTATTGCGGCAAACATTTTCCTTACATTCCTTTCTTCAGACGGCGTCATCAACAATCTGTTAAAATTCTTCGGATTAACCGATGAGTCGATTCTGTTTTTCCAGAAAGGACCATATTTCTGGTGGATCATCGCGATCGCAAATGCGTGGAAGGTACTTGGATACAATGCGATTATCTATATGGCGGCAATCTCCGGCATCAGCCAGGATATGTATGAAGCAGCGGATGTGGATGGTGCGACGAGAATGCAGAAGATTCTGCATATCACACTTCCGGCATTAAAGCCGACCATTATGATTCTTCTGATTCTGGCAATCGGAGGTGTTCTGAATACAGGATATGAGCAGCAGCTGTTGATGTCTAATGATGCTATTTTAAATTATTCTGATGTACTTGATACGTATGCATACCGCTATGGTCTGAAAAACGGAATGTATTCTTACGGTACTGCAGTAGGATTCTTTAAATCCGCAGTCTCCTTCATTCTGGTCATCAGTGCAAATGCACTTTCGAAGAAATTCAGTGATGATAATACGGCACTGTTTTAGGAGGAAGGAAAATGAGAGAAAAAGCAATTAAAATCAAAAGAAAACGTTGTGCCAGTGACTGGTTTCTTGATATTTTCAAAGTGGTTTTTCTGGTGTTAGTTACTGTGATCTGTGTGTATCCGTTCTGGAACATTTTTGTGGTATCCATTAACGATGCAACCGATGCACTGCGCGGCGGGCTCTACTTTCTGCCGAGAAAACTGAGTCTGGCAAGTTATAAAGATATTCTGGGACGTGCCACATTTTTGCATGGCATTCTGATCACTGTACTTCGTACTGCAATTGGTACACCGCTGGCGGTCCTTGTCACGACAGCACTTGCCTATGTGCTTTCCAGAAAAGAGCTGCTGTTCCGGAAACAGCTGAACCTGTTCTTTATCTTCACCATGTATTTTGGCGGCGGAATGGTTCCGTATTATATGGTATTAAAGAGCCTTGGAATGCTGAATAATTTCATTGTATTTATTTTCCCGAACCTGGTAAGTGTTTATAATATGATTCTGGTAAAGAATTATATAGAGGGAATGCCGGCAGAGATTTTTGAATCGGCGAAAATTGACGGAGCAAATGATCTGACAGTTTTCTTTAAAATGGTAATTCCATTGTCCAAGCCGATTATTATGACCATTGCACTGTTTGTTGCAATTACACATTGGAATTCTTGGTTCGATGCATATTTGTTTACGAATGCACAGTCTTTAAAAACAATGCAGTCCATTTTGGTTGAAATTCTGAATCAGTATCAGACTTCATCAGCGAACCAGGCGGCAAATCAGGCGTCACAGACCATTACACCGGACAGCATTCGAATGGCTGCTACGATGATTGCGACCATTCCGATTATCATGGTTTATCCGTTTATTCAGAAATATTTTGTTAAAGGAATCATGCTCGGATCTGTAAAGAGCTGATGATAGAAGGAGGAAAAGAAAATGAAGTTCAAAAAAAGTATCGCAATGGCGATGAGTGTCCTGATGGCAGCGGGAATGCTTGCAGGATGCGGATCAAATGGCAGTACATCATCAAGTACTGCATCCGGCAGTGCATCATCTGCATCGGGCGAGGTATCAACAGACGGAGTTACGATTTCTATCTTTGACAAAAACTCCGGAAGCAATACCTTTGATGATCCAGTTGCAAAAGCAATTGAGGAAAAAACAGGTGTCAAAATTCAGGTAGAAAATCCAACCGGAGATCCGCTGGAAAAATTGAACCTGATGCTGACCGGTCAGAATTACCCGGATATCGTCCTGATGGATCGTGGAAATGATATTGTAAACCGTTACATTGAGGCAGGCGCACTGCTTCCGTTGAATGATCTGATCGATGAGTACGGCCCGGATGTAAAAGAGATGTACGGGGAAACCTTAAACAAGAGTCGTTATACCGATGGAAAAAATTACTATCTGAATAACTGGTACGGAGAAGATCCGGATCCGGTAGCCGGTGTTCTGATGCGCTATGATTATCTGTGCGAAATCGTTGGAAAAGACCGCGCAGACAGCGATGAGCCATTTACACAGGAAGAGTATATTGACATTTGTAAGAAATTCAAAGAACTTCATCCGACCATTGACGGAAAAGAGAGTATTGCCATTACCTTTGATGCAGAATCCAAAAACTACGATGGAACATTAAAAGGAATGTATGGTCTGAAAACATATTATCAGGATGGGGACAATCTGGAACATGTTGCCAAAGCACCAAACTTCAAAGAGATGATGTCCTTTGCCAATGAACTGTATACCGAGGCCTTCTGGACAAAGAGTGGGTTGTCAACAAGAAAAATCAGTGGACGCAGAAACTGTCTGCAGGCAACGTATTCAGTACCTTTGCTTCCTACTGGGATACCGATGCAGCAAATACAGCACTTGCTTCTTCTGTAGGAGAAGATGCAAAATTCTATTCCTATAAAATCCTTGGAAACGGAATCAGTGCAGATGAAACTACTTACTCCGGAAGAAGTACACTTGGCTGGGATGCAATCGCGATCACCAAGAATTGTAAAAATCCGGAAGCAGCCATGAAGATGATCAACTACCTTGCAAGCGAAGAAGGACAGTATCTTCTGATGTGGGGTATTGAGGGAACCAACTGGAATATGGAAGATGGAAAACACGTTCCGAACGATGATCTGATTGAAGGATTCCAGACGGATTTTGACAAAACAAAACTGGATACCGGCGTCCGCAAATGGACCTGGTTTGTAAAGAACGGAAATGGTACAGACGGAACTCCATACGATGTATCACAGTATAAAGTAAAAGAGACCCGGCAGGTGGCTATGAATCACTTTGGTGAGAACGACAGATGGGATACCGCAGAATTTGCAGGCCTTACCCCGGCAGGAAGCACTCCGGATGGCTTGAAATGGCAGAAAATCCAGGATATCTACGATCAGGAATATCCGAAGATTGTGAATGCAGACAGCCACGATGCGGCAATGGAAGAGTACGACAAGATGATTTCCGAAATGAATGACGCAGGACTGGAAGATGTAGAAAAAGTTATCACACAGAATTATCAGGAGCGTATGAAACTCTGGAATGAGTAAGCTAAAGTAAAATAAAAAAATCACACACGGAAAAGAACCGGCAGAAATCGAAATACAGATTTCTATGTCGGTTCTTTTTTATCAGAAGAAGCATTGCGATTTTCAAGGAATCTGGATATAATGAGGAAAACTGGAAAAACAGGGAAATCCAACCGCATGAGACAGGAGGCATCGTACATGGCAGCGAAAGAACAGTTAACCGCAATGGAAATGATCTGGGGATTTATGAGTGGGATGACAGGACATATGGGAAAGACGGACTTTGCGCCGCAGAAGGAAGCGTTCGGGGATTTTGCCTCTCCGGAAACGTATTTTCCGCGCGTGGTGCCGGAGAGCGAGGGCATCTCATCGGAAAAGCTGACGCAGATGCTTCGTGAGCTCGCCGCTGCGCGCCATACGGACATGCATCATCTGCTGGTCCTGCGGAACGGACAGGTCATCTGCGAATGCAATTTCGCCCCATACCGGAGCGGCATCTGGCATGCGACGTATTCGATGTGCAAGAGCATCACCGGCATGGCGGTCGGTTTTCTGATCAGTGAAGGAAAACTTTCCCTGGACGAGAACGTCTATGATATTTTTGAAAAACGAAACGGTCTGCTGCAGAAGATCCTGCGCCCGAATCTGACCGTGGAGCATCTTCTGACGATGAAGAGCGGCGTACAGTTCAACGAGATGGGCGTTGTTTCCGGCAACGACTGGGTGGACAGCTTCTTAAATGCGCCGGTCAAGGGAACGCCGGGCGAAGCGTTTGAGTACAACAGTATGAACACGTATCTGCTGTCTGCAATCATACAGGAGCGCACCGGCATGAAGATGGTGGATTACCTGCGGCCGCGCCTGTTCGAGCCGCTCGGTATCAAAAAAATCTTCTGGGAGAGCTGCCCGGCAGGGATTACGAAAGGCGGCTGGGGCCTCTTCCTGTGCCCGGAGGACGCGGCCAAGCTCGGGGTGATGTACGTGAACGGCGGAAAATTCGAAGGAAAACAGATCGTCCCGGCGGAATGGGTCGCAGCGTCCACCTCCGTTCATGCGACACCGCCGGAAAAGATGGGAAAATATGGCTATGGTTACCAGGTCTGGATGGAGGAGCGGCCGGGCAGCTTTGCGTTCAATGGCATGCTGGGGCAGAACGTGCTCGGTTACCCGGATACCGGCGTGGTGATTGTGACGAATGCGGGCAGCAACGAGCTGTTCCAGACGTGTGAGATGCTCGACATTGTGCGGAAGTATTTCGGCGCGGAATTTGGTGCAGAGCTGAAATCCGGCGAGGCGGAAAGCCCGATGGCATATCAGAAGCTGGTGCAGACCTGCTGTGATCTGGAGGGCGCGAAAGAGACACCGGGAAGAATCCTGCGCGGCGGCTGGAAGCGGAGAACACCGGGGCCGCGGAACAGCGGAACACCGCGTCAGATCGACATGGCGCAGCTTCTGCACGGAAAAGAATATAAAATGGAGGACACGCATGTCGGCATGTTTCCGCTGACGCTGCAGGTCTTCCACAACAACTTTTCCGACGGCATCCGCCGCATCGGTTTCTTCTATGAAAAAGGCCGTTTCTTTGTCGAGCTGACCGAGGGAGAAAAAACACAGCGCATTGAGATCGGTCTTACGGGGTCCAAAGTTGTAGAATGGGTGGAAAACGAGGAATCGTATCTGCTCGGAACGACGGGACAGTTTGCGGAGAATGAAGACGGCGAACTGGTGCTGAAGCTTGAGTTTGCATTTCTGGAAGAGGCCGCAAGACGGAGGGTCAAAATCATTTTCCAGCGTGATTTCGAGCGGATCAGACTGGAGTGGAATGAGACGCCGGGCAAGGATCTGATTATCGAGGGCCTTGAATCCCTCGTGACGGATGTGGCGATCGCACCGCTTCTGCCGTCGCGGTTCCGCGAGCGGAGCCTTGACATGATCCATCTGCTGATGGCACAGACCATTGAGCCAATGGTAGAGGCACACCGTGTGCGGCCGGGGGAAGAAACGGGGACAGAAGAAGCGGCAGCGGAAGCTGAATCGGCCGCGGCAGTGGAAAATGCGGAAAACGCAGAAGAAACGGTGTAAAAACAGAAAAAATCAGAAGAGAAATGTGGATAAAAAAGGGAATGGAGCTGCCGGATGCGCAGTTCCATTCCCTTTTAAAAATACAGATTACAGATTCAAAGCCATATCGCCGGATTTGATCAGGTTTGCCTTGCGGAATACCTCTGAGAAGAACAAGGTGATCACAGCCGGAAGCACGAAGTGGAGCAGAATGATTTTGATGATGACGAGCTTCGGATCATCGTAAGCGATCATCGTCTGATACGTTGTGATCTGTCCGACAAGACCTGCGGAACCCATGCCGCTTCCCGTTGCATTATTCTGCATATTGGCGAGGATTGTGGAGACGGGTCCTAAAATCGCACTCGAGAAGATGACGGGCAGCCAGATCAGTGGATGACGCATGATGTTCGGCACCTGGAGCATCGAGGTTCCAAGACCCTGTGCGACAAGGCCGCCGAATTTGTTTTCCCGATAACTTGCAACTGCGAATCCGACCATGTTGCAGCAGCAGCCGATCGTTGCGGCACCGGCGGCAAGACCGGAAAGATTCAGAATGATGCCGAGTGCAGCGGAGCTGATCGGCAGTGTCAGAACCATACCCATGACGACCGAAACAACGATGCCCATGATGAACGGCCGCTGTTCCGTTGCCCAGTTGATGATGCTTCCAAGGCCTGTCATCATCTGGGAGATCGGCGGTCCGACGAGCAGTCCGACAACGGAACCGGCTCCGATGGTGATGACCGGTGTCACGATGATATCAACCTTGGTCTTGCCGGAAACCAGATGGCCGCAGGTGATGCCTGCGAAAGCTGCGATGAAAGCGCCGAGCGGTTCGCCAGGTCCTGCCAGAACGGCATTTCCATCCACAAAGAATGTGCCGCCGGTGATCTTGCCGGCATAACCGCCGACCATGGCGGCGACGGCTGCAGAAACCGTGACAAGCGGGCTTTCCCCATATTTCACTGCCACGCCGACACCGATACCGGCACTTGTCAGGGCTGCGGCAGCTTTTCCAAGCAGATAGATCACATTTCCGGTCGAACCGCCGATCAGAAGACCGATCTGCTGAATCATCGTACCAATAATCAGGGTTGCAAAAAGACCCTGCGTCATGCCGCCGAAGCCATCAATGAAGATGTGCGAGGCGACTTTTTTGATTGTTCGCATATGGAATTCCTCCTCATGTATGTGGTGTGTTACTGTATTCACAAGTGACTTGTCAGTCGACTTTTAGTCTATCATAAGATGGGGGCGGGTGCAATCCTTTTCCGGGGGCATAAGTTGACAAAAGAAAGGGGCACGCTTATAATTGAGACAAATTCAGAGCGCTTCCAGAAAACAGCGCAGACAGTAAAAAAGTGATAAAGGAGACGCATGGGAAAACAGAAAAAGAAACAGAAAAAACGCGGCAATCCGCTTTGGACTCTGGTATTTTTAGCGGCACTTGCTGTTTTCTGCTTTTCCGGGTACAAGCTGATCGGCATTTACCTGGATTACAAGACCGGCACGGATGAATACCGGGATCTGCAGCAGTATACGACGGAAATTACAAAAACACCGGAGACACCGGCAACGACGAAAACAGAGGAGCCGCAGGCGGAATCCGAACCGGCGGAGCCTTCCGAACCGGAGCCGGAACCACTGTCGTATCCGACAGAACCGCCGCTTGCCGTCGATTTTGAATCCTTAAAAGCGATTAACCCGGATGTGAAGGGATGGCTTTATATCGAAGCTCTCGACATCAGTTACCCGGTCGTACAGGGGCCGGACAATGATACGTATCTTCATACGACGTACGAGGGAACGAGCAACTTTGCGGGTTCCATTTTCCTCGATTACCAGAATCAGGATGATTTCAGTGATGGAAACACAATCGTTTACGGTCATAATATGAAGAATCTCTCCATGTTCGGAAAGTTGAAACAGATGAAGGAGCAGGAAAAATATAGGGATAGCGTCTATTTCTGGATGCTGACGCCGGAATCAAACGATGTGTACCAGATTTTTTCTGCCTTTTATACGGAGGCAGACAGTGATGTCTACACGCTGTATTCCGGCGGGGGTGAAGCGTTTGTACAGTATCTGAATACCATGGCGGCGCGGTCAGAGATCCCGGTGGAGCAGCCGGAGATGGATGAACACAGCCATATTATTGTGCTGTCCACCTGTGCGGCGAGCGATACGACTGGACGGTTCGTCGTTCTGGGCGTGCGGCGGAACCGGTAATAATTGGTCAGAAGGAGGAATGACAGATGGAAGAGGAAAGAAAAATCGAAGAACTGCAGAGATTGATTGATACGCATGAAAATATCGTATTCTTCGGCGGCGCGGGCGTGTCCACGGAGAGCGGGATTCCGGATTTCCGGAGCGTGGATGGCCTTTATCATCAGAAGTATGACGTTCCGCCGGAGACAATTTTAAGCCACAGCTATTTCCTGCGGTACCCGGAAAAGTTTTATGCTTTTTACCGCGACAAAATGCTTCCGGTCGGCGCGAAACCGAACGCGGCGCATAAGAAACTTGCAGAGCTCGAAGCGGCGGGAAAATTAAAAGCGATTGTGACGCAGAACATTGACGGACTGCATCAGGCGGCGGGAAGTAAAGTAGTGTATGAACTGCATGGAAGCACACACCGCAATTACTGTATGAAATGCGGGGCATTCTGCGATACAGAGCTGGTGAGAAGGAGCAGCGGCGTTCCAAGATGTGAAAAATGCGGAGGCATGATCAAACCGGATGTCGTACTCTACGAGGAGAGTCTGAATGAGAAAGTGCTCGACGGTGCGATCCGCTCGATTGCGGCGGCAGATCTTCTGATTGTCGGCGGAACGTCACTTGCGGTTTATCCGGCGGCAGGCCTTCTCCAGTATTTTGAGGGCGATGCGCTGGTTCTCATCAACAAGGGCGCAACGCCGATGGATAAAAACGCGGATCTTCTGATCCAGCAGCCGATCGGGCAGGTGCTCGGCAGCATCAAAGTAAGATAGATTTTAATTAGAAAATATAAGGCGGAAGAAACATGGCAGAACATTACGAAGTAGGCGATATTGTAAAACTGAAAAAGCCGCATCCGTGCGGCAGCAGCGAGTGGGAAATCCTGCGTGTCGGCGCAGATTTCCGTCTCAAATGCACCGGCTGCGGCCACCAGATCATGGTAGCACGCAAGCTGGTCGAGAAAAACACCCGCGGATTACGAAAAAAAGATGCGTAATATCGTGAAAAAAACAAGAAAACACGCGAAAAAGGGCTTGCTATAAGCCCTTTTTTATGTTAAAATAACAAATTGTGACGTATAAAAATAATTCCTTGCTCCCCATAATGAAAATGGGGTGCCAAAAAGTCCAAAAGGAGGTAAAGCATGAACAAGTACGAATTAGCACTGGTTGTGAATGCAAAACTTGAAGAAGAGGAACGCGCAGCTGTAGTTGAGAAAGCCAAAGGTTATGTAACCCGTTACGGCGGAACAGTTGGCGAAGTAGAAGAGTGGGGCAAAAAACGCCTTGCATACGAAATTCAGCATATGCGTGAAGCATATTACTACTTTATTCAGTTTGAAGCAGACGCAACAGCTCCGGCAGAGATCGAGAGCCATATGCGTATTATGGATAACGTACTGAGATACTTAGTCGTTAAAAAGGAAGCTTAAGAGGTAAGCGAATGAATAAAGTTATATTGATGGGAAGATTGACCAGAGATCCCGATGTCAGATACTCTGCTGGAGAAAACTCCACAGCGGTAGCCCGTTATACACTGGCTGTTGACCGCAGATTCCGCAGAGACGGCGATTCCGCAACCGCAGACTTTATCGGATGCGTTGCTTTCGGCCGCCAGGCAGAATTTGCAGAGAAATACCTGCGTCAGGGAACGAAGATCGCCATCACCGGCCGCATTCAGACCGGAAGCTACACCAACCGTGAAGGCCAGAAGGTCTACACGACAGACGTAGTTGTAGAAGAGCAGGAGTTTGCAGAGAGCAAAAATGCAGGTGGAAACAACGGAGGATACTCCGCACCGCAGCATAACAATCCGGCTCCGTCCGCGAATACATCTGACCTGGGCAGCGCCGATGGTTTTATGAATATTCCCGATGGCATTGACGAAGAATTGCCATTTAATTGATAGAAAAGGAGAGATTGATCATGGCTTATAATAATAGTGAAAGACCAGCTTCCAGAAGACCGGCCCGCAGAAGAAGAAAAGTTTGTGTTTTCTGTGGTGGAGAAGAGATCAGCTACAAGGATGCAGCTAAACTGAAAAAATATGTATCCGAGCGTGGTAAAATCCTGCCGAGACGTGTAACTGGAACCTGCGCAAAACATCAGAGAGCAGTAACAGTAGCCGTTAAGAGAGCAAGACATATGGCTATTATGCCGTACGTAGATGATTGATTCTGACTTGCGCTAAGCACTGTCCGAACGTTCATTTTGAATCGGTAAATAAATGGAGGTATCTGCCCGAAAAGGGCGGGTACCTTTTTTGTATCCAGAAGTATCTTGTTGCCAAAGTACAGGTCAAAGTGGTATAATCGGAAGGACAGGAGCGAAATACAACACGCAACGTTGGAAAGGTGTTAGGAAATGAAAAGCAAAATGAAGTTGAGCGGCCAATTGCGGAGCTATCTTCGATGGCCGCTGATTTTGTCCATCCTGATGCTTGTGATGAATATCGGCATGTATTTTGTGGATGTGATGGCAGGAATGTGGTTCACGCTGTTTTTTGCAGTCTATGTGATCGCAGCCGCAGTTCTCTATTACAGACAGCGTCCGCAGGTGATCAACGAGCTGATTACCTTTGCGACCGAATACGGCCAGGTTCAGAAGCATCTGATCCAGGAACTGGCGCTGCCCTATGCCGTTATGGATTCGCAGGGAAAACTTCTCTGGGTCAACAAAGAGTTTACAAAAATCACAGGGAAGGATACACAGTATCATAAATGTATCGCCACCATTTTTCCGGAGCTGACGGTCGAGCGGCTGCCGAAAAATGAGGAGGAGACCGACATCAACGTGGCTTACGGCGAAAAGAATTTCCGTGCCCATGTAAAAAGCGTCTGCATCGACGAGCTGATCCAGAATTCGGAGATGATCAACACAGATATCAAAGGCTATTTTATTCAGGCACTGTATCTGTTCGATGAGACGGAGCTCCGCGAGTATATGCGGAAATTCGAGGACGAAACGATGGTCACCGGTCTTCTGTATCTGGACAACTACGACGAGGCGCTGGAGAGCGTCGAGGAGGTCCGCCGTTCCCTTCTGACCGCATTGGTCGAGCGAAAGATCAACAAATATTTCAACGATCTCGATGGACTGGTGAAGCGGTATGAGAACGACAAATACATCGTGGTCATGCGCCGGAGTTCGTTAAATGAACTGAAAGAGAAAAAGTTCGATATCCTCGAGGACGTCAAGACCATCAACATCGGAAACGAGATGGCGGTCACAATCAGTATGGGTATCGGAGCAGATGCTGGATCGTTTGCGAAAAACTCCGAGTATGCGAAAATCGCGATCGACCTGGCTCTTGGCCGGGGCGGCGATCAGGTCGTTTTAAAGGACGGTTCGAAGATTCAGTATTTCGGCGGAAAAACGCAGGCTGTGGAAAAGAATACGAGAGTCAAAGCCCGCGTCAAGGCGCACGCGCTGAAAGAGTTTATGAACACGAAAGAGAAGGTCGTTGTCATGGGACACCGCCTGCCGGATGCCGATTCGTTCGGTGCGGCCATCGGTATCTACCGTGCGGCGAAAACGCTGAATAAAAAAGCGTACATCGTCATCGACAACCCGACCAGCTCGATCATTCCGCTGATGAATACGTTCAGCGACAACCAGGATTATGAGGCGGACATGTTTGTCAACAACCATGAGGCGAAAGAGATCATGGACGACAACACGCTGCTCGTTGTGGTCGATACGAACAAGCCGAGCATCACACAGTGTGAGGATCTGCTGTACATGGCGAAAATGATCGTCGTGCTGGATCATCACCGGCAGGGAAGCGATACGATCCGCAACTCGGTGCTTTCCTATATTGAGCCGTATGCATCATCCGCGAGCGAGATGGTTGCCGAGATTCTCCAGTATTTTACCGAGGGAATCCGCATCCGGAACGTGGAGGCGGACAGCATCTATGCCGGCATCATGATCGATACCGACAACTTTATGCAGAAAACAGGTGTCCGCACGTTCGAGGCGGCAGCGTTCCTGCGCCGCTGCGGTGCGGATGTGACGCGTGTGCGCAAGCTGTTCCGTGAGGATATGAACGATTACAAGGCAAGAGGAGAGACGATCCGCAATGCGGAGCTGTTCCGCGGCCAGTTCGCGATTTCCGAATGCCCGAGCGACTATGTGGACAGCCCGACGGTGGTCGGAGCACAAGCGGCGAACGAGCTGCTGAACATTGTCGGTGTCAAGGCGTCCTTTGTACTGACCGAGTATAAAGGCGTGATCTATATCAGCGCCCGCGCGATCGATGAGGTCAATGTACAGATCATCATGGAGCGGATGGGCGGCGGCGGTCATCTGAATATGGCAGGATGCCAGCTTGAGACCGTCGATCTGGAGGGGGCGCGCAGCCTCCTAAAATCAACCTTAACAGAAATGCAGGATGGAGGAGAAATCTGATATGAAAGTTATCTTACTGGAAGACGTAAAAGCACTTGGTAAAAAAGGACAGACTGTAAACGTAAGTGATGGATATGCAAGAAACATGCTTCTGCCGAAAAAGCTTGGCATCGAGCAACCGCAAAGAACCTGAATGAACTGAAACTGCAGAAAGCACACGAGGACAAAGTGGCAGCAGAGCAGCTTGCCGAGGCACAGGCTTTCGCAAAAGAGATCGAGGAAAAACAGGTTACCGTAGCCATCAAAGTCGGTGAGGGCGGAAAAGTATTCGGAAGTGTATCGGCAAAAGAAATTGCAGAAGCAGCCAAAGAACAGCTTGGATACGACATTGACAAAAAGAAAATGCAGCTTCCGAACCCGATCAAGGTTCTTGGAACGACAGAAGTGCCGATCCGCCTGCATACCAAAGTAACTGCAAAGCTGAAAGTTATCGTAAAAGAAGCATAATTCTATGGAAGAAGCACTGATTAAACGAATCCTTCCGCACAGCATCGAGGCGGAGCAGTCGGTCATCGGTTCCATGCTGATGGGGCGCGAAGCCATCATGGCGGCATCGGAAATCCTGACGAGCGACGATTTTTACCAGCACCAGTACGGCGTCATTTTTGATGCATGGTGGAGCTGTTCAATGAGGGAAAACCGGTCGATCTGGTCACCCTGCAGAACCGCCTGCGTGAAAAGGATGTTCCGCCGGAGATCAGTTCGATGGAGTTTGTCCGCGATCTTTTAAATGCGGTGCCGACTTCGGCGAATGTGCGCCATTATGCGAACATCGTCAGCGAGAAAGCGGTGCTGCGCCGTCTCATTAAGCTGACAGAAGAGATAGAGAATGACTGCTATCTGAACAAAGAGCCGGTGGAAGTCATCATGGAGGAGACGGAAAAGAAGATGTTCCAGTTATTGGGCCAGCGGAATTCCGGAGACTTCATGCCGATCCGCCAGGTTGTCATCAATACGCTGGAGAACATCGAGCGTGCATCGAAGACGAAGGGAAATGTCACGGGTATTCCGACCGGATTCACGGATCTGGACTACAAGACATCGGGTCTGCAGAACTCTGACTTTATCCTGATTGCGGCACGTCCGTCTATGGGTAAAACGGCGTTTGTCCTCAATATTGCGCAGTATATGGCGTTTAAGAAAGACAAAGCCGTTGCGATTTTCAGTCTCGAGATGTCGCGGGAGCAGCTGATGAACCGTCTGCTCTCGATGGAGTCGAAAGTAGATTCCCAGCATCTGAGAACCGGAAACCTGAAAGACGACGAATGGAGCAAGCTGATCGAGAGCGCCGGCATGATCGGTGAATCCCGACTGATGATCGACGATACACCTGGTATCTCGATCGGAGAGATGCGGTCGAAATGCCGCAAATACAAGCTGGAGCACGGTCTTGATATCATCATCATTGACTACCTGCAGCTGATGTCGGGAAGCGGAAAGAGCTCCTCGGAATCGCGTCAGCAGGAGATTTCGGATATCAGCCGTTCCTTAAAAGCACTCGCGAGAGAGCTGAATGTGCCGGTTGTTGCACTGTCCCAGCTTTCCCGGGCTGTTGAGCAGCGTACCGACCACCGTCCGATGCTTTCCGACCTGCGTGAGTCGGGAGCGATCGAGCAGGATGCCGACGTTGTTATGTTTATCTATCGAGATGATTACTATAATAAGGATTCCGAGAATAAGGGAATCGCGGAAATCATCATCGCCAAACAGCGAAACGGCCCGATCGGAACCGTCAATCTGGTCTGGCTGCCGGATTATACGAAATTTGCGAATGCAGAGAGATAAAAGAAAATATTTTATGTGTCAGAACGTGTCGTGGGATAGTCCTGCGGCACGTTCTTTGTGTATAATCGTATGAAATTGTCGGAATATTACGATGAGATTTTCTTGCGGCAGGGGATAACAGATCCTATAATAAAGGGAAGAAGGGAGTGGCTGCCGTATGGAAAATAGAACGTATCTGGTCACGGAGGCGGAGAAGCTGACCGGGGAGAAAGCGCATGTGCTCCGGTACTGGGAGGACGAGCTCGGCATGGAAATCCACCGCAATTCGCTGGGACACCGCTGCTATACTGCGCAGGACATTCAGATTTTTCTGGGAATCCGGGAACTGAAGAAAAAGGGGCTTCACCTGAAAGCGATCCGCGAGCTGATGCCGAAGCTGGTGCAGGCAACGGCGGAGATCAAAGCGTTTCCGGCGGAAGCGGCAGAGACGGCAAAGGAGAAGCCGGATCCGGCAATACCGGGAAAAGCGGACGAAGTGCCGGAGGTGGTTGTCGATCTTCTGCCCGAGCGGGAAGCAGAACAGCTGGCGGACACTGTGATGCGGCAGGAAGAGGAGGAGCGTCAGACGGAGTTTTACCGCGTGCTCGGCCGTCTGCTCGATCAGATGATACAGAAGCGGCGCCAGGAAGAGCGGAGCCGCCGTGTGGATGAGGCGATCCGCCGCCACCAGCAGAGCCGGAGAGAAGCAGCGGCGACGCTGGAGCAGAAAGGAAAACGGACGAAAGCAAAACGGGGCCATCGGAACAATGGGTAAATCGGACAGAAAAAAAGAACGCCTGCGAGAGGCGTTCTTTTTGGATTCACGCGGAAATCCGACTTATTTTGCAGCCAGATAATCGTTGATCTGGTCTTCCAGAACCTGAGCGTCCAGGCCGTGAACCATAGCTGCTTCTTCCAGGGACTCACCCTGTGCAGAAGGGCAGCCGATGCAGTGCATGCCGGCTCCCATCAGGATTCCGATGATATTTGTATCCATTGCGATTAACTCGCCGATTGTCATGTCTTTCGAGATCTTTGCCATCTTAAAGTTCCTCCTTTAAATGTGTATATACCCGTCGTTCCGATTTTGACGGCTATTTTGATTATAGCGTACCCCCGGGGGGAATGCAAGAACAAATTCATAAGATTATAGAATGTTTATAATTTTGTACTTGTATTTCAGGGGGCAATCGTTTACAATGTGGATAGTACCGAAAGGGCCAAAAAATCTACAAGGAGGATAAGATCATGGCATATGTAATCACAGACGAATGTGTAAGCTGCGGAACCTGCGCTGGAGAATGTCCAGTAGAGGCTATCGCTGAGGGAGATTCCCATTACGAAATCAACCCGGATGTATGCGTTGAGTGCGGAACATGCGCAAGCGTATGTCCAACCGAGGCTATCACAGAAGAGTAATTTGTACGGAACGTACAAAAAAGGAAGTCCTTCGCGGACTTCCTTTTTTTATACATACGTTTCAAAACTTACAGAGAAGCCAGCTCCTGCAGAGCATTCTCTTTTACCATTGCATTTCCATGTTCCAGCAGAAATGCTTCAGCGGCCAGGGAGAAGGATTCCTGTCTGCCGTACTCAGAAAGAATGTTGCAGACCTTGTTGAATTCCTCCGGTTTGCAGCCGGACTGGTGCAGAACGAGCTGATAGTTGGCATCTGCCGTGTTCTTATAGAGGGAATTGCTGCCGGTAAAATACTGGTTCAGCGCTTTTGCGGAGCTGATGACATCGTCGAGGGTTGAGAAGTGGAAGGTGCGTACCAGATCCACATTCTTTTCCTCGGATGCTGCAGGCTCTTTTTCGTTTTCCTTCTGTGCCGCTTTCTTTGCGATTTCCTGTGCCTTGTTCTTCACATCGCAGAGCTTGTGGAACAGGTCGATGATGTCGTCCGCGCCGGAATACTGTACCGGTTCCGGTCCGTCCGTATCGTCGCCGGATGGAGCAAATTTGGCGAAGCGGGTGTCGAGCTCCTGTGGGTCCTCGACTCTGGTGATAATGAGGACAATGCTGTCCGGAGCCACCGGAACAGCCTCGACCATGAGCGGGGCATTATCCACATTGAAGCCGAACTGCTGGTTGGCTTCAAGCATCATATCCTGAAACAGGCTGCGGGCCTTTTCCGTGCCGTAAGCCAGTTCGCTGAGCTTTAAATTTCTTTCGGCAAGATCGGCGCTGGTCAGTGTGCAGCGGATCTTGTTATCATTGATTTTTTCTATTTTCATAACTCTCACGTCCTTAATTACTCTTTACTTATATAAATAGGGCTGCTTACGATATAGTATAACACATCACGGAAAGAAGTAAAGAACTTAAGATTTTTTTTACATTTCGCATAATTTTTTCAGAAATGAAGGGATAAACTTTATTTGTAATTCCCCCGGTTTGAAGTATAATGGGAGTTGGGGAAACCTTTGCTTCTGTCCGGAGGGTGCATACTCCGGCCGGAAGCAGGCACAGAAAAAACGGATCGGATAAGAAGGCGTCCCCGCGAAACATGATCATTGAAACTAAAAACAAAAGTATTTCATACGGATCGATGGGGCTTTCTTTTTTGTACGTCACAACTGCAAATAAGCCATGAAACAAACAATCGACAAAACTTTTTAAACAGATTTTCTGAAAAATACCCAATAGCAAAAAGCAAAAAGCAACGATACGTTCGTTACTGTTCAATCAGCAGTGAAACACCTGCTGTTTCGCTGCGTAAGAACATGATTCAGGTGTGAGCAGCCCTCCTTTTGCGAAGCAAAACTTTAAATGAGGGCTGCGAATGTTACAGTTCGCTGGGAACCAGTGAACTGTAACGATACTTTCTGACTCGCATGCGGTTCCCTTGCGCATAACGGTTGCTATTGGGTATTTTTTTTGTTATAATGGGCGCAAGTGGGGAGATCTTCAGAGCGAAGAAAAGGGGAAAAGAACACATGAAGGAGCAACAGAAGAAAAAAGCAGCGCCGGTACTGGTCGTACTGATTCTGATCGTGCTAGTCGGTGCAGCAGGCATTGTTTCATTTTTGATAAACCGATATAAACCCGGAACCGAATACATGGCCGGGAACGAATATTTTAACCTGACAGACGAAAACAGCGTTGCGCTGATCCAGAACGGAGAACTTCTGGAAGAGCAGGCCGTCCTTATCGGAGGAGAGCCGTATGCGGCGTACACATATGTAGAATCCCAGCTGAACAGCTGCTTCTACTGGGATGAAGAAACAAAAGGAATCCTGCTTACAACGAGCGGCGGCGTGCAGACACTGCTTCCGGGCGATGCGGCCGTTGCCAAAACACCGGGCGGACAGCCTGCCGTACAGCAGGAGAGCGACGGAACGGTTTACATTTCGCTGGATGTCGTAAAAGAATACACAGATCTCGACTATGCATATTACAGCGATCCCAACCGTGTTGTAATCCGGAATGAATGGGACGGAGTGGAGCAGGCGACGGTACAGTCAGACACCGCGCAGGTGCGCCAGAAAGGCGGCATCAAGAGTCTGATTCTTGCGGATGTACAGAAGGGTGACACCCTGCTGTATCTGGAAAATCTGGACAACTGGTGCAAAGTCATGACGGCGGACGGCTATACCGGCTACATCCAGACAGAGGATATCTCCGAGCCGGAGGCCATCGAAGCGCGGACGGCAAAGAAAGATTCCTATGAAAGAATTACACGGGATCACAAAATCAATCTGGTCTGGCATCAGAGCACATCGACCGAGTCGAACGACGCGATGGCAGAGATGACAGCAGAAATGACCGGCGTGAACGTGATTTCACCGACCTGGTTTTCCGTGACAGACGAAACCGGTACGATTTCCAGCCTTGCGAGCGCCGATTACGTGAAACTGGCGCATGAAGCGGGACGGGAAGTCTGGGGATTGATTGATAACTTTAATGAAGCATTTGACGAAACAACCGATCTTGCCTACGCATCCGTGCGCAGTAGAATCATTGAGCAGCTGCTCGCCGAGGCAGCATCGTGCGGCATGGACGGCATCAACGTGGATTTCGAGAATCTGAAAGAGGCCGGAATCCCGCATTACCTGCAGTTTCTGCGGGAACTGACGAGCGCGGCGCATGCACAGAATCTTGTGGTGTCGGTCGATACGCCGGTACCGCAGGCTTACACGATGTATTATCAGCGCGGCGAGCAGGCAAGATTTGTGGACTATATGATTGTCATGGCCTATGACGAGCATTTCGCGGGAAGCGAGGAGGCAGGCTCTGTTTCATCCCTCCCGTTCGTACAGCAGGCCGTGGAGGAGATGACGCGGGTGATGCCTGCCGATCAGGTGATCTGCGGAATCCCGTTTTATACCCGTGTCTGGACGGAAAAGTTCGGACAGAGCGCCATTACCAGCGAGGTGCTGGGCATGGATGGCGCCAAAAACTATGCCAAAGAGAATCAGATGACAGAAACCTGGGATGCATCCCTTGGCCAGAATGTGGCAACGGTAGAAACTTCCGATGCCAGATACACGATCTGGATGGAGGATGAGCAGTCCATGGAGGAAAAACTGAAAGTGATCCAAAGTGCCGATCTCGCCGGAGTGGCAGAGTGGAAGCTCGGATTCGAGTGCGCAGACGTCTGGAGTCTGATTTCAAAATATATTGAAACAAACAGTTGACGAGGAGTCCGGGAAGGATAAGGGGAATGATAAAAGCCCGGGCACGAAGGAGGAGTATACATGTCAGAAAACAATCACGAAGAATTATTTAAAACAACGCTGATGGGCGGTTTCGATAAGGACGATGTTATGACGAAAGTGCAGAACCTGAAAGATCAGGCGTATGCCGCTCAGAAGAAACTGGAAGCGAAGATCGAGGAAAAAGAGCAGGAAATCGAGAAGCTGAACCGCAAGATCCGCGAGCGTGAGGATAAAATCGAGGAGCTCGAAAAAAACATTCATGAGAAATACCAGAGCTATATCGACAATTATGACAGCATCAGCGGCCTTGTGTTTGAGGCACAGGTGAAAGCGAAAAAACTGACACAGGAAACAGAGGAGAGCTGCAGAAAGCTAAAAGAAGAGACCGAGGAAGCCTGCCGCCGGAAAACCGAAGAAACGGACGAGTCCTGCCGCGAGAAAACGGAGGAAACGGATGAGGCGTGCTGCAAAAAGAGAGAGGAGACAAACGAGTCCTGCCGGAAACAGCGGGAAGAGACAAAGGAATCCTGTGCAAAGCAGCGCCGCGAGACGAAGGAACAGTGCGAATACATGGTAGAGAGCGCACGTCAGAAGGGCGAGGAACTGGCTGCTGTTTATGAAGAAAAACTGCAGGCCGAAGCAGAAGAAATCCAGAGCCATATGGACGCGGAGCTGCAGAAAGCCAACACCAGATACCAGAAGATTTACGCCGAGATGGAAACCATGACGAGTGTACTCGAGAAGAATCGCAGAATTTTTGAGGAGACCTTTGCCGGCATCGAAAAAATGCGTGAAGAGATGAAACGTTCTGCATCGGAAGTGGAAACCTTCATGAAAGATCCGGTAAAAAGTATCTTTCCCGGAGAAGCAAAAGAAACAGCCGCAGAGCCAGACCGTGAAGATACCGCAGAAGAAGCAGACGAAATCGTCGAAAATTCCGCAGTCATCGATTTCGAAAATGAGCCGGATTATCTCGATGATGACAACGACGAAGAAGAGGATGAAATCCCGAATCGCGCGCATGATGAAGAAGATGAGGAAGAGTAACCGGAAGCAATAAGAGTTGTAACCTGCCCCGCTGCTGCATAAAATGACCAAGAAAGGAAATTTGCAGCAGGGGGCTTTTCATTTGGAAAAAGGGAAAAAACTGGAATGGCTGATGGCGGTGATTCTGCTTTCGGCGGCGTATGTTCTGTCCCGCGAGGGCGCACGGCTGGTGGCAGCACAGAAGGCAGCCACAAAAGTAGTGGTGCTGGACAGCGGCCACGGCGGCGACGATCCCGGCAAAATCGGGGCAAACGGTGTCAAAGAAAAGGACATCAACCTTGCGATTGCCCGTCTGCTGAAAAAGAAGCTGGAAAAGCAGGGAATCCTTGTGGTGATGACGCGGGAAGGGGAGGATGATCTCTCCGATCCGGGAGCCGTGAATGCGAAAGTGCAGGATCTGCAGCGGCGCGTGCAGCTGATTCATAAAAAAAAGCCGGACTGTGTGATCAGCATTCACCAGAACAGCTACCCGGATGCGGCGGTCAAAGGGGCGCAGGTGTTTTATTATACGGATTCAAAAGAAGGCGAAAAACTGGCGCTCTGCATGCAGGCTGCACTGGTCGCGGGGCTCGATCCGGCGAATCACAGGAAAGCCAAGGGAAACAAAACGTATTACATGCTGAAGAAGACAGACGCAGTGCTGGTGATCTGCGAGTGCGGATTCCTCTCAAATCCGGAGGAGGAAGCGCTCCTGAACACAAAGGAGTACCAGAAAAAGGTGGCGGATGCACTGTGTGACGGCGTTTTAACGTATCTGGGAGAAAAGAAGAATGGCAAAGAGAAGACACAGACGAAGACGGAAGAGACCGCTGCGGGCGCTGCTTCCGCTTATGCTTGCCCTGCTGGCGGCTTATCTGGTATTCGGAGAATTTGATGAGAGCGATCCCGCGCAGAACGGAAACGGAGCGGACAGCAGCACTGCTTCACAGACGGCAGACGAAAACAATGGTCTGTCAGAAAATGGCGCAACACAGTTTCAGGCGGAAAATACAGATGAGGAGGAGCTGGCGAAGCGGTATTATTACAGCCAGCTCGATGAAAACAGACAGATGATTTACCGCGAACTGGTGCAGGGAATCGCGGAACACCAGGAAACCATCATCACAAAAGGCGGCGATCCCGATGTGACGGCGGAGGTTTATGGATGGGTCTATATGGATTACCCGGAGTACTGCTGGATCAACGGAGCATCACATGTCACGGGATACGGCGAGCCGAAGAACTACTGCGAGGTAGTTCCAGAATACACGATTCCTGCGGAGGAGATTACAGGACGCCAGACCCAGGTCAAAGGGGCGGGAAATGATTTCTTAAGTGATATCGACCGTTCGATGGATGACTATGGGAAGATCAAGGCTGTCTTTGAAAAATGTATCCGGCAGATTGATTATGTGAAAGATGCGCCGGAGAATCAGACACTCTACAGCGGACTTGTGAACAGACAGACGGTCTGCGCAGGCTATGCCAGAACGTTCCAGTATCTGATGAACCGCCTGGACATCCCGGTCATTTATGTGACGGGAACGACAGACACCGGCGAGGCGCACGGCTGGAATATCGTAAAGTGTGGAGACAATTATTACAACGTCGATGTAACCTGGGGCGATCCGGTATTCGCAGAGGGCGAGAGCGGCGAGTACAATCTGCCGGACGACCTGATCTACTACGATTTTCTCTGCGTTTCCGATGCGGAATTTTCGGACACGCATCAGGCGGATGCGAATCTGCCGCTCCCGGCGTGCAATGCAGATGACCTCGAGTATTACCGCCAGATCGGCCGGTACATGGATACATTTGATGCAAAACAGATTCTGTGGGAAATGGAGACGGATATTGAAGAGACGAAAGAGTATTCCGAATTTAAATTTGCCACCGATGATCTGATGGCACAGGTCATGGAAGCCCGACCGGAGCTTCTCGATAAGGCTTCCGGCTATCTTTGCAGCTATTACGGACTCGGGTCCGTAAAATATACATACAGTGAGGATACGGCGACAAGAAAGCTGATGGTATTCTGGCAATATAAAGGAGAACCGAGTGAATGACGGTTCTCCTTTAAAAATATCCGGAAACAAAATGTCGATCAGCTCGCGCTCGAGAAACTCGATGGTAATCAGGCACGAATAAGGGAGTTCGGAAACCTGGGAAACACTCACAAGATCCTGACGGACGGTGATGGAATGATCCGTGACATCGGTAACCTCTGCGACCCAGGCGGCATGCGGGATCGTCAGATGTTTCGCAATCAAAGGGCCGACCTGCGCGGTATCGCCGTCGGTTGTCTGACGTCCGCAGATAATCAGATCCGCGCCGCCGATCACCTGAATACCCTGCGCCGGCGTTAAGAATATCCCCCGTGGGGGCTTGTGAAAAAGGCCGATTTTTGGTAGAGTAAAGGGATATTTGAGCGGTTGGAGAACGACCGCGCCGGGAAAGTTAAGAAAAAGAAGAAAGAAGCGGAAGATATGGAACAGGAATTATTACAGGAAATTGCCTCCTACTGGGGAACCCGTGCGGAGGGGTATTCTGAGGTCAATGAAAAAGAACTGGCGGGAAGCCAGAGAGAAGCGTGGCTGCATGTATTAGAGGAGCAGTTTCCAGAGAAAAAGAAAGAAGAGATGAAGATTCTCGATATCGGAACCGGCCCGGGATTCTTCCCGATGATTTTGTCGGAGGCAGGTTATACGGTGGCGGCTGTTGACTACACGGAGGAGATGCTGGAAAAGGCGAAAGAGAATCTGGGAAAATATACGAAATACGGTCTGGAGCGCGTGACGCTGCAGCGGATGGATGCACAGAATCTGGAGTTTGCGGATGAGACCTTTGATGTTGTCATTTCCAGAAATCTGACCTGGAATCTGGAAAAGCCGGAGCAGGCATACCAAGAGTGGATGCGTGTCCTGAAACCGGGCGGCGTGTTGCTCAATTTTGATGCGAACTGGTACGGTTATCTCTATGACGAGGAGAAAAAAGAAGCGTACGAGGCAGACCGGAAGAAAGTGGAAGAGCAGCAGCTCGACGACCATTATCTGTGCACGGACATTGACCGCATGGAAAATATTGCGCGCCAGGTGCCGCTCTCTGCGATGGAACGGCCGGCGTGGGATACGAAGTTGCTCGAATCCCTCGGCGTCTGTTCCATCCAGACCGATTCCGAAATCTGGAAGCGCGTCTGGAGCGAGGAAGAGAGACTGAACTATGCATCGACACCGATGTTTCTGGTGCGCGCGGAAAAAAGCGCAGAGCAGTCCTTCCAGCTTGGTGATGTGACCGTACGCCGCGGCGAAAAATATCAGGGGGATATCTCCTTTGCGAATGGGGATATCGTGCTTCCGGGAACGATTATCTGTGGAAAACTTCCGGGAAAAACAATGCTGATCACCGGCGGCGTTCATTCCGGGGAATACGTCGGCATTCAGGCGTGTGTGGAACTGGGAGCGGAGCTTCAGCCGGAAAAAACGGTTGGAACGATCGTGATTTTAAAGGTCTTAAACCGTCCTGCTTTTGAAAACCGTGCGGGCAGTCTCGGACTTTCCGATGGCAAAAACCTGAACCGTGTATTTCCGGGCAATCCAAACGGAACCGAGATGGAGCGGCTGGCGTGGGCCATTACGAAAGAAGTTTATCCGAAGGTGGATTATTATATTGATCTCCACAGCGGCGATGATTTCGAAGCATTGACGCCGTATGTCTATTACGCCGGAAAAGCGGCGCAGGAGGTGACAGAAGTTTCGCGGAAAATGGCGGAGCAGGTGGATGTTCCGTACATGGTGCGTTCCATGGTGTCATCAGGCGGAGCATACAACTACGCGGCGTCCAAGGGCATCGCGAGCATCCTCTTAGAGCGCGGCGGCATGGGAGCCTGGACTTCCGAGGAGGTCAATTCCGACAAGCGTGATGTGCGCAATATCTTAAGCAGCCTCGACATGTATCAGATCCGCCGCGATGTGCGGAACTACGTGCCGATGGAGGTGACGGATGTCTGCTATCAGGCGGCTTCCGAAGACGGCCTCTGGTATCCGGCGGCAAAACCGGGCAATATGGTTGCAGAGGGCGCACTGCTCGGAACGATCCGTGATTATAATGGAAAACTTCGTGAGACGTGCCGTGCCGAGTACACCGGTGTGGTGCTGTACCAGACGGGCAGTCTGCAGGTAACAGAAGGTGGCCCTGTCGTTGCTTACGGAAGAATTGTGCGCGAGCCGGAGTACGACGACCGCAAAGAGCAGATTGTCCATTACTGGGAGAAGCGGAGCGAGAGCTTTTTAGAGCAGAGACGCTCCGAACTTGCGAACCCGATTGCGAAGCGCTGGATGAAAGAGATTGAAAAACAGATCCCGGCGGGAAGACGGTTAAAGATCCTTGATGTGGGCTGCGGAGCCGGATTTTTCTCGATCCTGCTGGCAAAAGAGGGCCACGAGGTCTTCGGCATCGACCTGACACCGGAGATGATTGAGAATGCAATCCAGCTTGCCGAAGAAGAGAATGCCGACTGCTGCTTCCAGGTCATGGACGCGGAAAATCCGATGTTTGCGGATGAAACGTTCGATGTTGTCATTTCCCGAAACCTGACGTGGACGCTGCCGAATGCGGAGCATGCTTACGGCGAGTGGATGCGTGTGCTGAAAACGGGCGGTGTGCTGCTGAACTTCGATGCCAATTACGGAAAAGAAGATGTTGCCGATACGAAGGGACTTCCGGAGGCGCATGCCCATTTCAAGGTTGGAAACGAGATGCTCGAAGAGTGCGAACGGATCAAATCACAGCTCCCGATCAGCCGCAAAAACCGGCCGGCGTACGATGTGGCGGTGCTGTGCGAAAACACAGCGGGAGAAATCCGCATTGATACGAGCCTTGGAAAACGCATTTATCTGGAAAAAGACGAGTTCTATAACCCGGCACCGATGTTTTCGATTTGTGCCGTGAAGCAGTAAAGGAGTATTTGTGAAAAAATATCTGTTAAAACGACTGCTTCGCCTGATTCCGGTATTCCTCGGCGTGACGATTCTCGCTTTTCTACTGACGGGACTTTCCTCGGTCGATGCGGTGGATTTAAAAGAGAGCAGCAGCGGCGGCGTGATGTCGGAGGCGGAAAAAGAAGCGATGCGGGAGGAGCTGGGACTGAATGAGCCGAAAGCTGTCCAGTACCTGCAATGGCTGAAAAACGCCCTGCGCGGTGACTTCGGGGAGTCGTACGTTTCCGGCAAACCGGTGCTTGTAAGCTTCTGTGAAAAACTGCCCGCAACGATTGCACTTGCGGCGCTGGCGCTTGCCATGACGGTCTGTCTTTCGTTTCCGCTCGGTATCTTAAGTGCAAAATATCAGAATACATGGGCGGACCGCAGTATCAGCCTGTTCTGCTTTGCAGGTAATTCGTTTCCGGGGTTTTTCACTGCACTTCTTCTCTTGTATTTCTTTTCGCTGAAATGGAATCTTTTTCCGGTTCTCAGTATGGGAAAGGGATGGAAAAGCTGTGTGCTTCCGGCGGCGACGCTTGCGGTTTCGATGACGGCAAAATACACCCGTCAGGTGCGTTCTGCCGTGCTTGCAGAGCTGGAGCAGGAGTACGTGGCGGGTGCACGGGCACGTGGGTTAAGTGAAAACCGGATTCTGTTTGGAAATGTATTAAAATCCGTGCTGCTTCGGATGGTCACGCTGCTATTCTTATCCGCCGGTTCGCTGCTTGGAGGAACCGCCATCGTTGAGACGATTTTCATGTGGAATGGTGTCGGAAAAATGGCCGTGGATGCCGTTTCCATGCACGATATTCCCGTGATTCAGGCATATCTGGTGTGGATGGCGGCGATCTATCTGCTGCTGCATCTCATTGCTGATCTGCTGATGGGTGCACTGGACCCGCGGGCGAAGCTGGAGGGAATGCGATGAAAAAAGAACAGAAAAGAAAGATCCTTTTATGGCATCCTCGCCGGTGCGCTGCTGTTGTTTGCCGCATGTGCGGCCCATCTGGCACCGTACGATCCGTATGAGCAGAATCTGGAACTGTCCCTTCTTCCGCCGTCCGCGGCGCACTGGATGGGGACGGACCGCTATGGAAGAGATCTGTTTTCAAGGATTCTCTCCGGCGCGCGGGTCAGCATTTTTTCAGCACTTCTTGTCGTTGCGGCAAGCGCTCTGATCGGAACACTCGCCGGAATTTTCAGCGGCTGGCTGGAAGGTAAAACGGATACGGTTCTGATGCAGATCTCCGATATTTTTCTGGCCTTTCCGGGTATGGTATTTGCAATCGCATTTTCCGGCGTTCTGCAGAGCGGCATGACGGGAGCCGTTGTGTCGCTGATCCTTGTTTCCTGGCCGAAATATGCACGGCTTGCACGGAACCGTGTGCTGGCATTGAAACACATGCCGTTCATCGCGGCGGCGCGCCTTACAGGAAACGGAACATGGAAGATGATCAGACGCCATATTCTGCCGAATCTTGCGGGGCAGACGATTGTCACAGCGGTGCTTGATATCGGAACGATGATGCTGGAAATCGCGGGTCTGTCCTTCCTCGGCCTTGGTGCGGAAGCGCCGTCGGCGGAGTGGGGAGCGATGATGAGCAACGGAAGAAGTATGCTGCAGACCGCGCCCTGGGTCATTCTGGCGCCGGGACTGGCGATTTTTCTGACCGTTCTTGTCTGCAATCTGCTTGGTGAGGCGGTACGGAAAACGGTGGATCAGGGATAAGGGGCAAACGAAAATGGAAACAAAGGGAGCAAAAACATGAGCGAAAAACTGCTGGAAATCAGCGGCCTTTCTGTCTGTTATGAGGGGGAGCAAATTTTAAATAACATCTGTTTTTCCGTCGAAAAAGGAGAAACCGTCGGCATCGCCGGGGAGTCGGGCAGTGGAAAAAGTACCTTGCTGCGAGCGATCCTGCGGCTGATGGGAAAGAATGGTTCCATCACCGGCGGGCAGATCACATTTCGCGGAGAGGAGCTGACGGGCATGTCCGAAAAGAAGCTGCGGAGTCTGTGCGGTTCAGAAATTGGTATGATTTTCCAGAATACAGGGGCATCATTCTGTCCGACCCGGAAAATCGGAACACAGATCTGTGAAAGCGTGCGCGCCCATGAGAAACGCTGCGGATTCATCACCCCGATTTCTGGGGGAATGTCTGGCAGAAAAAGCCGCAGAGAAATCAAAGATATGACGCTCCAGCGATTTGCGGATATGGGGCTTTCGGATGGCGAGACGATCTGGAACAGCTATCCATCGTCGCTCTCCGGCGGCATGAACCAGCGCGTCGGGATTGCGCTCGCAATGCTGCTGCATCCGTCGCTTCTTCTGGCGGACGAGCCGACGAGTGCACTCGATGTGGTTTCGCAGGCGCAGGTGCTGCGGGAGCTTCAGGCGTTGCAGCAGAAAGAGCAGACGGGGATGGTGCTGGTGACGCACAATCTTGCGGTTCTCGAGCAGATGGCAGACAGGGTTGCTGTTTTGAAGGATGGAAACATCGTGGAGCAGGGGGAGACAAGGACGGTTTTCGATCACCCAAAGGACGAATATACAAAAAATCTCCTTGCGGCTGTGCCGGGAAGAGGGAAGAACGATGCATAATCATAACATGCTGGAAGTAAACAACTTAAGCAAAAACTTTGCTGGAACCGGCCGGGAAACGGAATTTGCCGCCGTGGACGGCATCAGCTTCACACTGGATGCGGGTGAATGTCTTGGCCTGATCGGGGAGAGCGGATGCGGAAAAAGCACGACGGCCCGTCTGATCACCGGATTGGTCCAGGCGGATGCAGGCAGCGTTCTGTTGGAAGGCGAGGAAATCCTCGGAAGAAAAGGCAGGCGGCAGCGCGAAGTTTACCGGAAAATACAGATGGTCTTCCAGACCCCGCAGGATTCCTTCGATCCAATGCAGACGCTCGAAACCGGGATTCTGGAAGCTTTTCGGAATCAGGGAATGAGCCGGAAAGAAGCCTGTCTTCGTCTGCCGGAACTGCTGGAAAAAGTGGAGCTTGCCCCGGAAACGGCGAAACGCTATCCCCGCGAGACGAGCGGCGGAGAGTGCCAGAGAGCCGCAATTGCGCGGGCTCTTGCTGTGCAGCCGTCTCTTCTGATCTGCGACGAGGCAACGAGTGCGCTCGATGCGGCGGTACAGGCGCAGATCGTTCAACTGCTGAAAAAACTGCAGCGGGAAGAAGAACTTGCGATGCTGTGGATCGGCCACGACCTTGCGCTGGTGCGGGAACTCTGCAGCCGTGTGATTGTCATGCGGCAGGGAAAAATCGTGGAGCAGGGGGAGACGCGGGAGGTATTGGAGTACCCGAAAGAGGAATATACGAAACTGTTGATGGAGTATAGTCTGTGAGAAAACTGTTGAAACAGAAAATCAGACAGCGGAAATGGTGGTGCCATTTGCGAAAACAGGAGAAGTACAGAATGCAGAGAAAGAACGGCAGAAGGAAAAAAATTGCATATGTTTTGTGCGGCATTCTGGCGGTGGTACTGTTTTCCGGTTGTCAGAGCACAGCGGCAGATGGTACAGATGAAAAAGTTTTCGTATACGGCGACACGACATTCAACGCCGAAAACGACGAGTCCGATGTCAACCCGCACAACGGCTATTCCGGCTGGGCGTGTATCCGCTATGGGATCGGTGAGACGCTGTTTCATTATTCCGATTCTATGGAGATCGAGCCATGGCTGGCAGAAAGCTATGAGATTGTGGACGATACAACATGGCGGATTACACTGCATGAAGGCATCTCCTTTACAAGTGGGCGCACTCTCGACGCGGAGGCGGTCAAAGAATGTCTCGAGGATCTGATCGCAGTACATGACCGTGCACGCGGGGATCTGAAAATTGAGAGCATCGAGCAGACGGCCTGATCGTAACGATTCACACCGAACAGCCTGTCCCGGCGCTTCTGAATTATCTGTCTGACCCATATGGATGCATCATTGATATGCAGGCAGGTGTGACGGATGACGGCAATGTCGCCGGAACCGGTCCGTACCGCGCAGTACAGGTGGAGACGGATCAGGGACTGACGCTCGTGAAAAATGACAATTACTGGAACGGAACGCCAAAGCTCGACCGGATCGAAGTAAAAACGATCCGCGACGGCGATACGATGACGATGGCGTTACAGTCAGGCGAGCTCGACGCGGCGTACGGCCTGCCGTATTCCAATCTGATCCTGTTCCGCGATGAACCATACACGATTTCTTCGGCGGATACGTCGCGTACCTTCTTCGGACAGTTCAACGGATCATCCGAGGTGCTGCAGGACGACCGCGTGCGCGAGGCAGTCATCGGAGCGATCGACCGGCAGGGCTTTGTGAATACGCTGATGGAAGGAAACGGAAGCGTGGCGGAAGGCCCGTTCCCCTCTTACTTTGCATTCGGCGACAGCAAAGTGCAGGAGGAGTCCTATGATCTTGAGTATTCCAGAGAACTGCTGGCGGAAGCAGGCTGGACCGATGAGGACGGCGACGGCTACGTGGAAAAAGACGGAAAACGCCTGACCATCTGCTGGCTCACGTATCCGAGCCGCCAGGAACTGCCGCTTCTCGCGGAGAGTGCACAGGCATCGCTGAAGAAAATCGGAATCGAAGTACAGATCCAGTGCACGGCAAATCATCTGGAACTGCTGAAAAAAGGAAACTGGGATGTTTATGTAAGCGCATTTGTCAGCGCACCGACGGGCGATCCCGAGTATTTCTTTACAACGCACTGCCTGCAGGATTCCTCCAAGAACCGCGGCGGTTATTACAGTGAGACACTCGAGATGCTGGAGCAGCAGTTAAGCGGCGAGTTTGATACCGAAAAACGAACCGAACTGGCCATCGAGATGACGCAGACGCTGCTGGATGACCACATGTTTTTCTTCGCATCACACCTCAAAATGTCGATGGTATCCGGCGAGGGCGTGACGGGGCTTACGGCGCATCCGTGTGATTATTATGAAATTACAGTCAATTTGGACAAAAACAAATGATTATTTGGCAGAAAGAGCAGAAAATGTGGATTTTCTGCTCTTTTTGCGCTATGATAGGAAAAGAACGGCACTGCGACGGTGCCAGAGAAGAGAAAAGGAGAAGTTACGATGCGGAAAGAAGAATTAAGAACATATATTGAAAACCACGAATCCGAAATGATCGAGGATCTGAAAAGCCTGATCCGGATTCCAAGCGAAAAACAGGCGGCAGAGCCAGGCAAACCATTCGGCGCACCGGCGGCAGAAGCACTGGCGCAGGGAATCGAAATTCTGGAAAAATACGGCTTTGCCGTAACCAACTACGACAACTACGCGATTGCAGCTGACTTTAATCAGGAAGAAAAGGGCCTTGATATTCTCGCCCATCTCGATGTCGTACCGGCAGGCGAAGGCTGGCAGGAGACCGATCCATTCACCCCGCTCATCAAAGAAGGAAAAATGTTCGGCCGCGGAACCGCAGACGACAAAGGACCGGCGATCGCAGCTATCTACGCAATGCGCGCTGTCAAAGAACTCGGTTACCCATTAAAGAAAAACGTCCGTCTTGTCCTCGGTTCCGACGAGGAGTGCGGAAGCTCTGACCTCGAATATTATTATAAGAAAGAAGTGGAAGCACCATGCACCTTCTCACCGGATGCCGAATTCCCGGTCATCAACATTGAAAAAGGCGGCATGCGCGGCCACTTCGAAAAAACATCCGATGCCGGAACGACAGGCGTGCGCCTCGTATCCTTACAGGCCGGCACCAAACTGAACGTTGTACCAGGCAAAGCATATGCAGAGCTTGCCGGCATGGCAAAAGAAGACCTGAAAGCCTGCGCTGATGAAACAGAGCAGAAGACCGGTGTTTCCTTCGTTTTGGAAGACACCGAAAACGGCAATGTAAAAATCACCGCCTGCGGTGCCTTTGCCCACGCATCCACCCCGGAAATGGGTAACAACGCACTGACCGCACTGCTGCAGCTTCTCGCATCCGTTGGAATGGAAGAGAGTGAACTGAAAAACGACATCAGTTTCCTTGCAAAAGTTTATCCGCACGGCGACGGCAAAGGCGCAGGCCTCGGTGTCGCCATGTCAGATGAAGAGTCCGGCGAGCTCACCTTAAGCCTCGACCTTATGAACTACGACGGTAAAACCTTGACCGGTTCCTACGACTGCCGCGCCCCGATCTGCGCGACAAAAGAAAACCTGTACGATACCGCCGGGCAGAACATGAAAAAAGGCGGCTTCTCCATGGAAGGCAGCGGAATGTTCCCACCACACCACGTCCCGGCCGACAGCCCGTTTGTCCAGACCCTGCTGCAGTGCTACACGGATGTCACTGGAAAACCAGGCAAACCATTTGCGATCGGCGGCGGAACGTATGTGCATCATCTGAAAAACGGCGTTGCGTTTGGATGCGCAGACCTTGAAGTCGACAACCGTATGCACGGAGCAGACGAGTTCGTGGAAATCGAATGCCTGAAAGAATGCGTTGTGATCTTCGCGGAGGCGATTCTGCGGATCTGCGGGGAATAAATAATTGAAAAATAAAAGATAAAAAAGATCTTCAGCCAAACCGATAGATTCTGAAAAGAACAAGGTTTGCCTGAAGATTTTTTATGGCTCTGAATTGTTACAAATTTTCTCAGAACCGCAGTTCCCTGCACCGGTTCAGGCATGCAAAGATTTCCTGCCGTCTCGGCCGTGCCAGATCGCCTGGCCTTCCCGGAGCGAGAAGAGAAGCAAGGCCTTTTTCATCCATCTGTTTTTCCAGCAGATCCACCACCTGCACCAGTGTTTTCTTACCGTCCATCTTGTGCTCCGCTGCTTCTAAAAGAAGCGCAGCCAGCCCGTTCAGCTGTTCACTGTCCGTGAGCTGTTCCACGGCGCGCAGATCCGTCAGAGATTTGTTGATGAGGATGGATTCCCGTCCCATCACTTTGACTTTCGTGCGGTCACTTCCCGTCAGGCCTTTACCCGGCTGCGGGCAGCGGTGAAAGGCTGGAACGGAAAAAGGGCGTATGGAGGCAGTAAACGGCGGAAATTCCGCGGCTGTGGTTTTTGCGCGATCCGTAATGTCATAAGGAACGTATTCTTTCATCTGAATGACAGTGTCTGCCACATGGAAGTAAGAACCGGAGCTTCCGGCAACGAGAACCGACGAGATGCCGAGCTTCTCATACAGATCCCGCACGCGGCTGATAAACGGTGTGATCGGTTCTTCGCTGTCGGCAACGACGCGCTGCATCAGCTCATCGCGCACCATAAAGTTGGTGGCGGATGTGTCCTCATCAATCAGAAAGAGGCTCGTGCCGGATTCGATGCCCTCGATCACGTTGGCGGCCTGCGAGGTGCTTCCGCTGGCATCTGGAGTCGAAAATGAGGTGGTGTCGCTCTTTCCGGGAAGATCGTGGATGAAGAGGGAGATATCGACATTGCTGATGCTTCTGGAGTCCTCGGAGCGGAGCTTTCCGGCGCTTGCATCGGTGATGACATATTCACGGCCGTCCCCGGCGATGTGGTTGTATACGCCGCGCTCAAGAGCCTGCAGAAGGGTAGATTTTCCGTGGAAGCCTCCGCCTACGATCAGTGTGACACCGAGTGGAATTCCCATGCCGGAAACAGGTCCGCGGTTTGGAAGATCGAGGGTAACGCGCAGGGATTCCGGTGAGGTAAACGGAACGGCGTGCTTCATCGGCAGATCGGAAACACCGGTCTCGCGCGGGAGAATGGAGCCGTCGGCGATGAAGGCAGTAAGCCCTTTTTCTTTTAATGCGGAACGGATCGCCTGCTGATCCTCACAGAGATAGGCGACATTGGCACATGCTTTTGGATCCAGAGCACGGTAGAACAGTGATTTTTCTACGCAGCCGGGAAGAAAGTCGAAAAGAATGCGGATCAGCTCCTGCGAGGCGATGGTGCGGCCGTTAGCCGGAAAGCCGATTTCCATGTTGACGATAAGACTGCCGTCGGAAGGATTCAGAACACAGGCAGTACGCTCAAGAATTTCCTGCCCGCAGCGGCTTATCCCAAGCAGACCACTTTTGCCGGAGCCCTTTGCGCGGAACGAATACGGTGCGATAGCGCGCGCAAACTGGCGCAGCAGGTAATCCTGGAGGGCGGCGCGCTTTTCATACGTATCATAGAGTGATGCCGGGAAAGCGGCAGTTCTTCCATTCACATGAACGCTGACGCGCGATGGAGCGGCGAACGGATCGCCCTGCACGTGGTCGATGGAGAGTGTGTAGCGCGGAAACTGATAGGCACCGCGGGTAGATTTATAGGCGGGATAGCTTTTGTGATTGATACTGAATAAAAGCTGTTTCAGGTCATTTGCAGATTGCATGAAAAAAACTCCTTTCAAAATAAAAAGGTGAGGCTGCCGTACAGAGCGTGTCTGAGAAAGGCTTTTCGCAAGCTGCGAGTTCCGGTTTGCGGAAATGATTTTTCAGACACGCGCTGGACGACAGCCTCATCCAAAAAGCTTTAACGTCTGGAAACACTCTGGCGCTTCACCAGCTTGGTTGCCATGCACATTTTCAGACATTCGCGTTTCGGATCAGCCACGCGGTCAAGCAGACGCTGGACGGCAGTGGCGCCAAGCTCCCGTTTTCTGACCTTCATGGTGGAAAGCGGCGGAACCATCATATCGCACATCGGAACGTCATCAAAGCCGATGATAGAGACATCCTCCGGGATGCGGTAGCCGTTTTCACGCAGCGCACGCATAGCGGCCGCAGCGATGATGTCATTATCGGCAAAGTAGGCATCCGCGATCGGTGCTTTCGACTCGAGAAGGCGCAGCATGTCGCGGTAGCCCTCGTCCGAGGTAGGGGAAACCGGGTGGACATATGGATGCGAGGTGCTGATACCGTTTGCACGGAGCGCTTTGTAGTAGCCGTCGGCGCGTTCGGAGAAGTTGCTGATGTCGAGGCTCGAGTGAAAGTAGCCCACGTTTTTGTGTCCGCACTGAATCAGATAATTCGTGGCGTTGAACGCCCCCTGGATGTTGTTGATCAGAACGCAGTCGTAATCGAGCTCATCGTAATAGCAGTCCACGACAACGATCGGAACAGAAAAATCGCGGAACTTGCGGAAATCGGACGGAGCCATTTCGGTTGCAAGAAGAAGAATGCCCTCACAGTCCACAGCGCGGAGTGCATCGAGCTGGCTGTCAATATCCATGGTCTCATAAAAATAGGAGATATGAAGCGCACAGCCCTGGCGGGTGCATTCGGTGGAGATTCCTTCGGTAAGCTGGGAGAAAAACGGCGTGTCGGCAGCGACCTTTCCGTGCTTTTTATAATTGACCAGCTGAATAATGCGGGAGGAAGCGCCGGAGGATTCATTTTTTTTCGGCGCATAGCCATACTCGGCTGCGGTTTTAAAACCAGCTCTCTTGTGGCATCGCTGATGCCGGGTTTGTTATTGAAAACCATAGAAACCGTGGCAGGCGATACGTTGATCAGCTTTGCCAGTTCTTTCGCAGAAATATTCATAAGAGTTCAGCTCCTGTTCGATAAAATCAGCCCGCACGGTGCTTTCAGGCGTTTTGCGCATGCGGGGTGTTGAAATTTATTTCAGTATTTATTTGAAAAATATTAAACTTATGCATTGATTTTAATATGAATTAAAAAAGAAGTCAACTTCTGAACTGTAAAAAAATGAAATATGAAGAAATGCATAAAACATCCATTCTTTTTTGTATAAATTACTAAAAAAGATTTAATAAAGCTGAATAGATGTTGACAAATTCAAAAGAATTTAGTAATATAAGAGCCATAAAGAGCAGGGAAATTCAAGACATAATTTAGCGGAATTTAAAGAAAATTAAGTGGAGGAAATGAATATGAAATCAATTAAGATCGGATTTGCACCTACGAGAAGAAGCATTTTCAGTGCCCCGGATGCCGTAAAATACGCCAACCTGACGAGAGAGCATTTAAAAGAGCTCGGTGTTGAATTTGTCGACATCATAGATATCAACGAGGAGGGTCTGTTTTACGATGAGGCGGACCGTGAGAAAATCCAGGAGAAATTCCGCCGTGAAAACGTAAAGGGAATTTTCTTCCCGCACGGAAACTTCGGAACGGAATATGTCTGTGCAAGACTGGCAAAGGAAATGGGGCTTCCGGTACTCCTCTGGGGACCGCGCGATGAGAGACCGGATGAGAACGGTGTGCGTCTCCGTGACAGCCAGTGCGGTTTGTTCGCAACCGGAAAAGTGCTGCGCCGTTTTGGCGTTCCGTTCACCTACATGACGAACTGCCGCCTGACCGATCCGGAATTTGAGCGCGGCATCAAGGATTTCCTCGCCGTATGTAATGTGGTAGATACCTTCCGTCACACCAGAATCCTTCAGATCGGACCGCGTCCGTTCGACTTCTGGTCCACCATGTGCAATGAGGGCGAGCTGCTGGAAAAATTCAACATTCAGCTTTCCCCGATTCCGCTTCCGGAACTGACTGCGGAGATGAAAAAAGTAAAAGCAGAGGGCAGCGAGGTGGAAAAAGTCGTTGCTTACTGCGACACCAATATGTGTGTAAAGATCAAACCGGAAGAGCTGGAAAATGTAGCAGCTCTGAAGGTTGCGATGAAGAATCTGGCTGCAAAATATTCCTGCAATGCTATCGCGATCCAGTGCTGGAACGCACTGCAGGGTGAGATTGGCATCATGCCGTGTGCGGCAAACTCTCTGCTGAACGAAGAGGGAATTCCGGTTGTCTGTGAGACCGATATCCATGGCGCCATCACCGCTCTGTTGGTAGAGGCTGCCGGCAGAAACGATAAGAGAAGCTTCTTTGCCGACTGGACGGTGCGCCACCCGGACAACGAGAACGGCGAGCTGCTGCAGCACTGCGGACCGTGGCCGATTTCTGTTGCACAGGAAAAACCGACGATCGGTTATCCTCTGGCATTCAGTCATCCGGGAGCTGTAGAGGCACAGGCAAAATTAGGCGAAATGACACTGGCGCGTTTCGACGGAGACAACGGAGAGTACTCCCTGCTGCTTGGAAATGCAAAAGGTGTCGAGGGACCTTACACGAAGGGAACCTACGTATGGGTTGAGGTACAGAACCTGAAACGCCTGGAGGCAAAAATCGTGGAAGGACCGTACATCCACCACTGTGTCGGTATCCACGAGAACGTTGTGCCGGTTCTGTATGAAGCATGCAAATACATCGGCATTGCCCCGGATTTATATGATCCGATCGAGGAAGATGTCAAAGCATATTTAAGAGGAGAATGAAAATCATGAGTGAATACAAGGAATTGAGTTGTCTGGCGTATGATCTGCGGAAGAAAGTAGTGGAAATGGTAGTTTCCGGCAAGGGCGGCCACATCGGCGGTGACATGAGTGTCATTGATGTGCTTGTAGCGCTGTATTTTAAAGAGATGAACATCAGCCCTAAGAACATGGACGACCCGGACCGCGACCGTTTTGTGATGAGTAAAGGTCATTCCGTTGAGGCATATTATGCAGTACTTGCGGCAAAGGGGTTCTTCCCGATGGAAGAGGTCATTGAAAAATTCTTCAAATTCGGCAGCCCGTACATCGGCCATCCGAATAATAAACTGCCGGGCATCGAGATGAATTCCGGTTCTCTCGGCCACGGACTTCCGGTCTGCGTGGGAATGGCGCTGGCAGGAAAAATGGATAAAAAAGATTACCGTGTCTACACCGTTATGGGTGACGGCGAGCTGGCAGAAGGCTCTGTCTGGGAGGGCGCAATGTCCGCAGGAAACTACAAGCTGGACAACCTCTGTGCGATCGTAGACCGCAACCGTCTGCAGATCTCCGGAAATACCGAGGATGTCATGAAACAGGAAAGCCAGGAGGAGAGATGGGCAGCGTTCGGATGGAATGTTCTTTCCGTACCGGGCAACGATATGGACGCGCTCGTTCATGCGTTTGAGCTGGCGAAACACTGCAAGGGAAAACCGACGGTTATTATTGCAAACACAACGAAGGGCTGTGGTTCTTCCGTGATGGAAAATAAGGCGGAGTGGCATCATAAAGTGCCGACACCGGAGGAAGTAGAACAGATTATGAAGGATCTGGATGAGAGAAAGGAGGCACTGTCATGAATAAGATTCCAAACAGACAGGCCATTTGCGAGGTTTTAATGAAACATGCCGAAACGGATAAAGATATCGTAGTGCTCTGCAGCGATTCCAGGGGAAGTGCTTCCCTGACAGCGTTTGCAAATGCGTATCCGGAGCAGTTTGTGGAGATGGGTATCGCGGAGCAGGATCTGGTCAGCGTTTCTGCCGGTCTTGCAAAATGCGGCAAGAAAGCATTTGCGGCATCTCCGGCGTGCTTCCTTTCTACAAGAAGCTATGAGCAGGCAAAGATTGACTGTGCATACTCCAACACCAATGTAAAACTGATCGGCATCAGCGGCGGTGTCAGCTATGGCGCACTCGGCATGAGCCATCATTCTGCACAGGATATCGCAGCAATGGCAGCGATTCCGAACATGCGCGTTTATCTGCCGAGCGACCGCTTCCAGACAGCAAAACTGGTTGAGGCGCTTCTTACCGATGAAAAACCGGCTTATATCCGGGTGGGAAGAAATGCCGTTGCGGATATTTACAGCGAAGAAAATACCCCGTTTGAGATGGATAAGGCAACGGTTCTCTCGGAAGGCACCGATGTTTTACTGGTAGCCTGCGGTGAGATGGTGCGCCCGGCGTTTGATGCGGCTGCTATGCTGAAAGAAGAGGGAATCAGCGCAGGACTGCTCGATATGTACTGTGTGAAACCGCTGGACAAAGAGGGCCTGGTAGAGGCTGCGAAGAAGGTAAAAGTTGTCATTTCGATCGAAGAGCACGCTCCATTTGGCGGTCTTGGATCGATGGTGAGCCAGGTGGTCGGTGCGGAATGCCCGCGCAAAGTCGTTCATATGTCTCTGCCGGATGCGCCGGTGATCACGGGAACTTCCCAAGAAGTCTTTGACTATTATGGATTGAATGCCGAGGGCATTGCAAAAAAAGCGAAAGAATTACTGGCTTAACCAGAAATGGAATCAGCGGTGAATGTGATAGCCCGCAGGGAACTGTAAACTGCCGCAGGTCTGCGTATGCCATGTTCCTGCGTGCCCGGGCGGAAGAAAATCCGGGAACGCAGGAACTTTTTCTATATAATCAGGAATAAATCGTTCTGCGGAAGATGTTGGAATGTGTGGTAATCGCCAAAGATCTTGCCTATAGGGGCAGGGTGAATGCCGCGACAATAGAAAATGACGCATGGTGTGTTGAAAAACAGGGTGTATTCAGCGTTATTCGAGATGGGGATCTGGATATTTATAAAATTTTAGGAATGGAGCTGGAAAAATGGAGAAAAGGTATATCATCGGAATTGACCAGAGCACGCAGGGAACGAAAGCGCTGCTCTTTGACAGGGAGGGACATTTACTCCGCCGTACCGACCTGCCGCACCGGCAGATCGTCAATGAAAAGGGATGGGTGTCCCATGATCTGAATGAGATTTACCGAAATACAGTACAGACGGTAAAAACGCTGGTGGCAGAGTCCGGTGTTGCACCGGAAGAAATCGCCGGAATCGGCATCAGCAATCAGCGTGAGACGACGGCGATCTGGGACAAGGTGACCGGGGAACCGCTGGAAGAGGCAATTGTATGGCAGTGCGGCCGCGCAAGCGGCATTGCGCAGGAGATTGCGGAGCAGGGGCACGCAGAGGAGATCCGCGAGGCGACGGGTCTGCAGCTTTCGGCTTATTTTCCTGCTGCAAAGATGGCGTGGCTGCTTCGAAACGGCGGAGAAGAAAGACAGAAACGTGCTGCAGACGGGGAGCTTTGCCTTGGCACCATCGACAGCTGGCTGGTTTACAAGCTGACGGGAGATCATGCATTTAAGACGGATTTTTCAAATGCGTCGAGAACGCAGTTGTTTAATCTGAAAACACTGGCGTGGGATGAGAAGATCTGCGAGATGTTCGGGATTCCGGCTTGTGCGCTGGCCAGGGTGTGCGATTCCGATGCGGTGTATGGAACCACGACGATGGAAGGATTGTTTTCCGAGCCGGTTCCGATCTGTGGTGTATTAGGCGACTCTCATGCGGCTCTGTTCGGACAGGGCTGTTTAAAACCGAGCATGATCAAGGCGACGTACGGAACGGGTTCTTCGCTGATGATGAACATTGGAGACAAGCCGATTCAGAGCAGCCACGGCGTTGTGACTTCGCTTGCGTGGGGAAGAGGCGGCAAGGTGGACTATGTGCTGGAAGGCAACCTGAACTACACCGGAGCTGTGATTACCTGGCTGAAGGATGACCTGAAGCTGATTTCTTCGGCAAAAGAGACGGAAGGACTGGCAAGGGAGGCAAATTCGGCAGACCGCACGTATATGGTTCCGGCATTTACCGGGCTTGGTGCGCCGTACTGGGATGAGAAAGCAACGGCATCGATCAGCGGAATTACCCGCACCACAGGAAAAGCCGAGGTGGTAAAAGCGGCTCTCGACTGCATTGCCTACCAGATCACCGACCTTGTCCGTGCGATGGAGCAGGATACCGGCATGCGGATCGAGGAACTCCGTGTAGACGGCGGCCCGACACGAAACGGATATCTGATGCAGTTCCAGAGTGATATTACGAATAAACGCGTAAATATTCCGGACGCGGAGGAGCTTTCCGGGATTGGAGCGGCTTATATGGCGGGTATTTCGGCAGGTGTGTATGATCTGGAGAAGCTCGCGGGAAATATGAAACGAAGTGTGTATGAACCGAAGATGGACGATGAAATCCGGGAGAAAAAATATGCCGGATGGAAAGCGGCGGTCGACGGGGTATTAAGTAAATAGGGGACGGACGGTGTAAAAGGCCTCCCGCCACAGAGCACAAGTCCCCGGACAGGCACTGTTTCGGAGGGCAAGAGGCTCTGTGCGGCGGGAGATTTTTTGCGCCTGACGGTGGGATGACGAAGGGGGGACGCGGGCATTACTGTGCACTCGGCAAATACGCGTTTGTGATAAGAAAACGAAGACGCATACGTGCGTGATTGAGAAATTTGAAAAATAAAATAATCTACAAACAAAAAGGAACGATTTGGATAGAACGTTCCTTTTTTGCATATAGAGAATAAATTGTACAGAAATAAAAGGCGCTGTATAAACAGCGCGTAATGCTGATAGAATGCGAGAAAACAGCAAGAAAAAGAGGATTAAACTTGTAGTTCAATGAAGAAAAAAATAGATGTGGTATAGTATCAAGAAAAAGGGATTTCGCATGAAGGAAAGTTCAATAGAAGATGTATTAGAGCGTGTCTGAAAAATCATTTCCACAAACTGGGACTCGCAGCTTACGAAAAGCCTTTTTCAGACACGCTCTAGAGTGTACATTATGAAAAAAGAGGAGGGACAAGAGTTTGTCCGGTAAAAAACAGGAAGTATGGTAAGATAAGCTGGTAATGGAGAACGTATGCAGATTCGTATGGATGAAAAAGGGAGGATTCTGTTTATGGCTACTTACGTTATTTCGGATATTCATGGTGAGTATGAGAGATTTATGGAGCTGCTGGAAGAAATCGAGTTGAAAGATACAGATACGCTCTATGTTCTGGGTGATGTTTTAGACCGGGGTGAGCATCCGATTAAGGTAATATTGAAGCTGATGGAAATGCCGAATGCGTTCTGTATCGTGGGGAACCATGAGGTGATGGCGCTGGAATGTCTGCGGTTTCTCTGTCAGGAAATCACAGATCTTGCCATCGAGGAAGTGGATGCTGAACTGCTGGACAATCTTGTTCTCTGGAAGTATAACGGCGGTGATGCTACGATCCGGGAATTTCGGGCGCTGGATCCCGAGATGCGGGAGGAAGTACTGAATTTTCTGGAGGATTTCAGTCTGTATGAGGAGCTTACAGTGGGAGAAAAACAGTATCTGCTGGTGCATGGAGGGCTGGGGGGATTCACACCGGAAAAGAGGATCGAGGAATATTCCCTGCACGATCTTGTATGGGCCAGACCAGATTATCAGAAGGAATACTTTGCGGATACAAATCTGGTAACAGGACATACACCGACGCAGACGATTCCGGAAAATGATAATCCCGGGTATATTTATAAAAAATATCACCACATCGCCATCGACTGCGGCGCATGCTTCCCGGGAGGGAGGCTGGCGGCAATCTGTCTGGAAACGGGGGAAGAGTTTTACAGTTCGGACAACAATGGGTGAAAGATTTTAGACGTTCCATGATGCCAGTATCAGAAGACCGAAATCCGGAACCAGCAGAACAAGCGGGAAGCTTTTTGAAACAGGACATGCCAAAACACAAGCAGGAAAGCCGTTTTGGAAAAAATGAGCGGATTACGGAAGCTTTGATGATTACAGGAACAGACACGAAAGCTGCGAAAGAAAAGGAGATTTTGGATGCACTATATTATTACTGATATACATAACGACAGCTGGCGGTTCATGAAATTGCTGGAAAAAATGGATCTCAAAGAGGACGATCACCTGTATCTGCTTGGTGATTTGTTTGACCGCTGCATGGATCATCCAGACCCGGCGGGCGTGTATTTTCAGGTATTGAAGCTGGGGGAAAAATGTACTGTGATCCGCGGCAACCACGATCATTGGCTTGCAAATTACATTTTCCGCTATTACGGGATGGATGAGAGAGACCGCGCCCTCCTGCAGCCGTATCCGTACAATTCCTTCCATCTTTTACAGGAACGCCTGACGGAAGTTGATTTAAAGCAGCTCGCAGAGCGCATCCTTTCCTGGCCGGTACAGGTGGAAATCGAGGTAGACAGTCAGCCGTATCTGATTGCCCATGCCTGTACGGCAGAACCGGGAAAATGGAAACTGGACAACTATTATCTGATGGGGGATTTGTGGTACAAGGTTTTTCTTCATGAGGGAGTGCATGGATATATTTCCGTTTGCGGCCATCAGAACATGGGAAATGGATCCATCTGGAAAAATAAAAAAGGAAACGTCTATCTGTGTGATTGTGGCTGCGGCTTTGAGAATGGAAGACTGGGATGCCTTTGCCTGGAAACGAAAGAAACTTTCTATGTATAAACAAACAGAGGAAAAGCAATGAAGCGATATATGATGTCAGATATTCACGGATTTCTGGAGGCGTTCGAGGCAGCTCTGAAAAAGACAGACCTTTCGGGGAAGAACCAGCTGATTCTGCTGGGCGATTACATAGATTATGGGCCAGATGGCCGGGCGGTGCTGGAAAAAGTCAGGGCATTGCAGGAAAAATATGGTTCGGAAAAAGTCATTGCCCTGATGGGAAACCATGAAAAAGCACTGCTGGACTGGCTGGAAGAATATGCGGATGTCAACCGGCATATCGGCAGTGTGGAGCAATATCGCAGCCGGGAATGGCTGGCATCGGATGCAGATGGAGACTATGAAACGCTGCACAGCTTTCTGAAAGAAGAACATTTTCAAGAGTTTCTGGAAAAAGAAGCACACCTCTCAGAGGATTCCAGAAATGCAGAAGCAGTACGGCTGATGCTCGAAGATGCGTGGGAACTGATTACCTGGATGTGCCATCTTCCTTATTTTTATGAAACAGAGCGCCAGATTCTGGTGCACGCCGGAATTGCCGAATGGGGCGAAAAAGACTGGCTGTGCGTGACCAGCAGGGAGCTGATGGTTGGAAAAAGAACAGTAAGTCGTGGAGCATTCCATAAGGATGTGATTGCGGGCCACATTTCCACGGCAAAAATCAGCGGAAACAGGACATATGACGGTATCTGGCACGACGGTCAGAGTCACTATTATCTCGATGGAACCACTTGGCGGAGCGGAAAAATTCCGGTGCTGGAATATGACAGTGAAACGGGAAAATACAGAGAAATATAGTGAGAAATATTGTAATGCAGCACAGCAAAATCACGGCAGGGCGGAAAAAGTGATTGAACCGAATCAAGCAAGGAGTGAAGCGGCTTGCGGATATCCGCTTTGACAAAGAAACAGGATCCGAACAGAAGGGAGTAGATCAGATGCATTTACCAGTTAGTGTAACACAGGATGAATTATTAGAAGTTTTGCTTCAGGTTGCGCCGGTACGGCCGGTCTTTATCTGGGGTGCACCCGGCATCGGAAAATCCGCGTTAGTGGAAAAATTCGCAGACGAAGTCGGCCTGCCGTGCGTGTCGCTCCTCGGAAGCCAGCTCGCGCCAGAGGATATCATTGGCATTCCGCAGATCCGGGGCGAGACATCGGAATTCCTTCCGCCGAAAATGATCGCCAGAAAAGAGCCATATGTCCTGTTCCTGGACGAACTCAACGCCTGTACGCAGGAAGTGCAGAAAGCCTTCTATTCTCTGATCCATGAGCGGCGGATCGGAGAATACCATCTTCCGGAGGGAAGCATTGTGATCGGAGCAGGAAACCGTGCCGAGGACAGCGCGATCGTAAAAACGATGTCGTCCGCCCTTTTAAACCGTATGTTCCATGTGCAGCTGAAAGCGGATGCAGGACAGTGGATCAAGTGGGCGCAGGCAGAAGGACTCCATCCGTGGGTCATTGACTATATCATCCAGCGGCCGGATCACCTCTTTTCCGAACCGCCGAAAACCGAAGAACCGTTTTCCACCCCGCGTTCCTGGCACATGCTGAGCGATGCGTTGAAGGAATACCGGGCCGGGGAGCAGGATATTTCGCAGGAAACATTAAAAATGATGGCGTACGCCTGCCTCTTGGAACAGCATGCGGGGATGTTTCTTGCTTACACAAAAACACTGCGCAACACACATCTCCTGGATGACATTATCGCGCAGAAAGCAAAATGGCCGGACAAGCCGGAAAACCGGGATGTGCTGTATTTTCTCGCACAGTCCTTCCGCGCCAGACTGCTTGCAGAACTGCCGAAAAGCAAACAGGGAATTTCCGGCGGCATGCTTTCCTTTGCGTACCGCGCCAAGGGCATGATCAAAGAACTCGCAGTCATCAATTTCGAAATCGCCCAGATGACCGTCGCAGCTGATGGAGCGGAGGCACTGCCGGACTGGTTTATGATGGAAATCATCCGTGATCTGCCGCGGCTCGTCGGATGAAAAAAGGAAGGAGAAAAGGATGCCATACGTTCGAAGCAGGTATTACCGCGAAGAAGAAAAGCCGGCCGGGTACCGCAGAGTGGAGGCCGGCTTTGGTTTGCTGGAAAAAAATACACTGTTCCATCAACTGGATGGGTACATCACTGCAAAGCCCTCCCATCTGAATGCAAAAGGAAGTCTGGCCTGTGTTACGAAAGATGGAAATATCTACGTCAACATGCGGGCGAACCTGTCGCCGGAACAATGGTGCTATGTGATGGCACACAACCTTCTGCACCTGGCGTTCGGCCACTTTGACAAAGCGAGCATCCCTTCCGACTGCGAATTTGTCCCGGCACTCTGGAACAAAGCCTGTGATATCTACATTACCAGATTCCTTTATGACATCCGCCTCGGCGAGCCGATCTGCGCAGATCCGGCGGAAGCATATCCGATCAAACTGAACAGCGAGCAGAAAATTTATGAATATCTGTTGAAGCACCAGGATAATGGTGCGCAGATCTGCGGGACAAACTCTGAAAAATTAAAGGATATGATCGGGGTAGAACGGCCGATCGTTTATAAAAAGGGAGAAAGAAATGCATATGCTGAAAAATTTTCCTATGCAGTCACTCATTCCATCAAATCTGCACTCTGCGATGCGGGAGGATACGATCTTAAAACGAAAAAGAATACCGTCATTTCCAGAGCAGCAGAATGGTTCCTGTCCCATTATCCGCTGCTCGGAGGTCTTGCAGCTACATTTAAAATTGTGGAGGACATTGAAATGTGCCATCGGTATGAAATCCATATTGCAGCGGTTGACGCAGAACAGGGAATCATTTATGCCAATCCGTCGTGCGGATTTTCGGAGGAAGAGTGGATTTTTGTTCTCGCGCATGAATATCTCCATGCCGGACTGCAGCACCAGAAACGGTGCAATGGGCGTGACTTCTTTCTGTGGAACATCGCCTGCGACTACGTCATCAACGACTGGCTGCACGAAATGGAGATCGGCAGAATGCCGCCGGATGGGCTGTTGTATGATGAAACACTTCACAACAAATCGGCAGAAAGTATCTATGATCTGATCGTGAAAGAGATCCGAAAGTACAAAAAACTAAACACCTTCCGGGGCTTTGGCAGAGGTGATATGTTTAACGGAAACAGACCGCATTTTACTGGAAGAGAAAACGGAGTCAGCCTGGATGAACTGCTGAAAAACGCACTGCGGGAGGGATTGGATTACCATCAGGAGCACAATCGTGGTTTCCTGCCGGCCGGGCTGGTGCAGGAAATCAGGGCGCTTGCAATGCCGGTCATTCCCTGGGATGCCGCGCTGGCGAAGTGGTTTGACGTACAGTTTCCACCGCTGGAAAAACACCGCACCTATGCGCGGCCGAGCAGACGGCAGGGTGCCACGCCGGATATTCCAAGGCCAGGATATGCGTATTACGAGCAGGATCTGGAGAGCCGGACCTTCGGTGTGGTCGTGGACACGTCCGGTTCCATGAGTGCAAAACAGATCGGTATGGCACTCGGCTCCATCGCCAGCTATGCCGCGGCGAAAGATGTTCCGTTTGTGAGAATCATTTTCTGCGATGCCAAAGCGACGGATGCGGGATATCTGGCACCGGAAGATATTGCCGGCCGGGTAAAAGTCACGGGACGAGGAGGAACCATACTGCAGCCGGGCGTGGATTGTCTGGAACAGGCGAACGATTTTCCAAAGGACGGGCCGATTCTGATTATTACGGACGGGGAGATTGAGAATGACCTGAAGGTAAGACGAGAGCATGCATTTCTGCTTCCGAGAGGAAACCGGCTGCCGTTCCGGGCACGGGGAGAAGTGTTTTATTTTCGGGAATAGTGCGGCGTAGTCTGTGTCTCTGCAAGAAGCGATAGCAGCGGCAGAGAAAGCGGACAGAATTTGCGGATGATGTTTTGCGATACTTTAGAGAACAGAAACAGAGAACACGAGAGGAGACGCTGAGAATGAGCATTGTCATTACAGGCGATACCCATGGCACCTTTGATATTGAAAAAGTTGTACGCTATTTTAACGAGCACGAAGACGAGTACACCCGGGATGACTATCTGATCATCTGCGGAGATGTCGGCATCTGTGGCTTTTCCGCAGCATACGAAGCGAATACGAGAGCCGTTTTCCGAAGTCTGCCGGTGACGACACTGTTTATCGACGGAAATCATGAGAACTTCGAACAGCTGAATTCCTACGCCGTGGAGCAGTGGAACGGCGGAAAGGTGCATATCATTGAGGACAATATGATCCATCTGATGCGCGGCCAGATCTTTACGATTGACGGGCTGAAATTCTTTACCTTCGGAGGTGCTTACAGCATCGACAAAATGTCCCGCGCGGAGGGAATTTCGTGGTTCCCGGAAGAAATTCCGTCACGGGAAGAGTACGAAGAAGGATGGAAAAATCTGGAAAAAGAAGATTTCCAGGTGGACTACATACTGACCCACACAGCCCCAAGAGATGTAGCGCGGCAATGGGGTATGGAGAGCTGTCTGACGATGAGGTGGAACTTCGCCAGTACCTGCAGCGCGTGGCGGATGAGACAGAATTTCAGAAATGGTATTTCGGACACTTTCATGAAGATGCGGAAGTGGAAGAGGTGTTTGTGTGTCTGTATGATGAGGTTGTGGAGTTGAGTTAGGACAGGATCTTGTCCTAGAAAAAATAAGAAGCATGGTAAGATAAAATAGAAGCAGAGAACAGCCAGAAAATGCACGTCGAACCATAAAAATCTGCTTTGAAAAAAATAAAAGTTAATTGTGTTCTTCTGACGGGGCGTCCATGTGATCCAGCGCATACTCACACGCCTGAATCACAAAACTGGAAAAGGTAATGTCCTGGTCAGAATCGGAAATTGCCTGTTCGATCTGATCGATCAGGTGAATGGGGAAACGGATGGTTTTGTTTTCCGTTTCCTTGCGGTTGCCTTTTAACTGAAATGCCATATCAAACTCCATTCTGCTGCCGGAGAATATAAGAACGGAGCATGCTTCCGGATCTTATGTGGAAACTACGGGCAGCATAAAACATAACAAAGGTGTTTCAAAAAAGGTTCGACAAAAAATAAATTTTTCGAATCTGCGAAATCGAAAAATGAAGAAAAAGCTGTTTTGGGGACAGCTTATTTCAGTGCGCTTTTTTCTGGCTGTATTCTGATTTTAAAGAGTACTGGAATCCCAGTCTGTTTTATTGTATTGCATAATAACGATGAAATATGCATTGCAAAACGCAATACAAAATATATTGCAAATAAAGGGAGGATGTATTACACTAAAAGAAATACAACAGAAGAAGGAGGAAAATGAACTATTCATTGCTCTGCTCAGCTAATGATTGGATGCAGAGCAAGAAAAGCCGCCTTTCCATTGACGGAAGGCGCCAGGGATCCTGAAGACAGCATAAGCGGCAGATATTCAGAGAAAAAGGATCGAAATTTTACATTTACGAGGGAGAAGACGTATGAAAGTGTGGAAGAAATTACAAGTTGTCTTTCTGGCACTGCTTTTATGCACCGGAATGATGACACAGCCTGCTCTTGCAGCATCGCTGCTTCAGGATGGAATCGAAGCAGCCTTGACAACAGACAAAGAAACTTACCAGCAGGGTGAAGAAATCAAAGTTACTTTAACTGTAACCAATACAAATGATACAGCAGTAACGAATCTGTCACTGGAAAATATTTTGCCGGAAAATTTTGTGCTGGCCGAAAATGCGGAGACAACAAAAAAGATGGAATCTCTGCAGGCTGGAGAAACCGTTACGTTGACAACGGTTTGTACGGTAAAAGCATCAGATGACAAGAAGGATGATGAAAATAAGGAAAATCCTTCTGGAGATGACAAAAAGAATCCGACAGATAATGAAAAGCCAGGAAATGGAAACGTAGCAAATGACACGAAAAATCCTGGTACGACAACGGGCAGCAAGGATTCCGGAACGACATTAACAAAAGATCAGGGAACTGGAAACGCAAAGCAAAATGGCCAGTCCTTAAAGGCTGAGAAACTGAAATCTGCACCGAAAATGGGTGACAACACCAAAATTATTGTTTGGGTTGTACTGCTGGTGCTGGCAGGAGCAGCCGTTGTTGTTGCACTAAAGAAAAAAAACAGAAGAAATAAAATGTTGGCGTGGTTTCTGTGCCTGATTATGACGGGAAGCACCGTTGCAGGCGTATTTCCGGAACGGGCAAGAGCAGAAGCACAAAGTGTAAACATAGGAAAGGTCATGGAGCTTTCCAAGAATATTCTTGTGGATCAGACTACCGTGGAGCTGAAAGCAAAAGTTGAATATATCTACGTGAAGTCAGATGATCCATCGGACGACACCAAAACATATACACGCGGTGAGTGGGTGCAGATGCTCGCTGAAAAGGTTGAAATGAACCTGGATACAGATCCGGATTCCTTAAACCATTATTATGCGGATACGGCAGGAAATGCGTATGAAGCAGCAATCGAAATCGCAGAGAAATATGGAATCCTGCCGCCACCGGATATCGAAGATCTGGAGCAGGATATCCCGTTTTTCTATCCAGATGAACCGGCAACACGCGAATTTGCGGCTTATACGGCAGTACATGCAATGGGATTCAATGGAATACATTCGTATGATACGAACAGTTGGACAGATTGGGATAGTATTACATATCAAAATGAAGCAGCAATTGCAGTAGGGAAAGGATTTCTGGAATTAAATACAGAAAACCAGTTCCAGCCGCATGCGTTGCTTTCCAAGAAAGATGTTAAATCGATTTTCTGTGAAATTGATGAAATCAGACAGGAAGACACAACAATTGGTGAAGAGCCGCATGATAATACACAGTACGTAGATGGTGTATTGAAAAAAGAACTGGAAAATATCACAGATTATACAGTTGTAGAGAATGCGGATGGAACCTATACAGTTACACTTCCGAAAACAACCGAGACAGAAAAAATCGGAGAAGGAAGTGTTATGATCCTCCTGCGAATGAAGTTTATATTTCAGGTATCGCGCTCAAAGCAACTACGGTAACAGAGGATGGCGAGAAACTGATTCTGACATGCATAAAGCCAGAATTATGGGAAGTGGTCAGCAAAATTGATTTTGTCGGAGGCGGTACAGCACTTATCGGAGGAGCTGCTGACACGGATGAATACGGAATTGCAACACAGGCTAATATAGGAGCAGGTGGTGTTATTGATGTTGGCTACGAAAAGAATTTTGAATTTAATATTGGTTCGAATGATGAAGGAAAAGGAAAAATTGATTTTGAAATTCCTGAAATTCTGTGCGTTGTAAATGTTGACGTTGGAGTAAATGGTGTTTCGGTAAATGAACTTAAACTTGCTGTCACGGAAAATGCAAATGAAGATATTACGGCGGAAAAAGAATTTGCTGACAGTGGTCAGGTAGAATTAATGCGTTTTCCAATTACAATAGGGGCTACCGGTTTTACCTTTGATGTTGTACTTTTCTGTTCATACAAAGCAGATGGATCCTTACATATTTCATATAGCGTTGAATCAACACAGGGATTTGAATATAAAGATGGAACATGGAGAGGCATTTTCGATTTTCATCATGGTGTTGATACCCTTGAGGTAAAGGGAAATATGGAAGGCGGTATTGGCATAAAAGGTCTGTTGACTTTGTACAGTGTTTTTGATTTAGCAGGCTATTATGCAGATTTAGGCTTAGGCGTTGAGGCAGAATTTGCATACCATGATTTAGAAAATGGAAGTCTTGCATGCGAGGATATCAAGGTATATCCATACTCAACAAATGGACTCGATACAGATTCCCTGCTTGGAGATGTATTGAAGAAATATTTCGATTTTGATCTGGAATTCAAACCGCTTCAAAATGATGAAAACAACAACTTGAGAATAAAAATGCATAAGGAAAATGGAGTCCGCGTTGAAAAATGTACGTACGCCAGCGGCGGTATCACAGGATATGTTTACTCGAGCAAAACACGTTTGCCGATAGAAAACGCGAGAGTCAGAATTTCCAGAAAAGTCAGAGCAGGCAGCGGCAATGGTGGAAACAGCGTAGCCGGAGGCGGCAGTGGAGGCGGAAGCCATGGAGCCTGGAACCTTGAAACAGAAGAAAATGAAATTGCTGTTTTTTCAGGAGGAGCTGGAGTCTGGAGAGAGGAAGGAACAGAAACAGAAAGAATTCTCTATACCGATGTGTTTGGCAAGTACAGCACCAAAAATCTGCAGGATGGAACTTATGAAATTACAGTATCCGCAACGTCTTATCAGACGTACAAGGTTGCGGAAGTTCTGGTTCAGAACAGTGAAATCAGATATGTAGAAGATATCTATATGGTGGAGCGCCATGATGATTTTAATACAGGTTCTGTAGAGGGAACGATAACCGATGCAGTCACGGGAGATGGTATTACAGAAACAGCCTACATTGTACGCAAAGGCTGGAACAATCAAACGGGTGATGCTGTGACAGAAGGAGTATTTGAAAATGCAGACTATACTCTTTCAATGGAAAATGGAAATTATACGCTTGAAATCAGCAAAGAAGGCTATGTGACGAATTACAAAAATATCACAGTAGCGGGAGACCAGATTGAAACAGCAAATATTGTTCTTGTACCGGGAGATGGGAACGGTGAAACCGCAGGAGAACTCCGCATCGTATTAACCTGGGGCGAAGAGCCGTGGGATCTGGATTCTCATCTTGCATGCTACTCGTCGGACAAACCGTATCATATCTGGTTCGGACAGACAGATTTCGAAGGAAATTCTGTTGGAAACTTAGACGTAGATGATACAAGTAGTTATGGTCCGGAAACCATTACAGTACGTAACGTAAAAGCAGACGAAAAGTTCAGCTATTTCGTACACGATTATACCAACAGTTACAGTGAAGTGGCCAATGAAATGTCTCTTTCTGGAGCAAAAGTTCAGGTTTATCTCGAAGGCAAAAACATTGCAACATACACGATTCCGACAAATCAGCCAGGAACCTTATGGCATGTTTTTGATTTCGATGGAGCGACCAAAACCATTAAATCTGTAAACACGCTTGAATATCAGAATGACCCATACACCATCGGTGGAATTGATCAGGAAATGGATGATGTGGATGACACAGAAGAGATTGAAATGTACGCTGGAAAGGTACGAAACAAAAAACAGCCAGAGCAGAAAGTGGTTGTTGAGGAAACTCCATTACCGGAAACAACTGCAGAGAGCGTGATTTCGGAGTCGGAAGTAGCAGAACCTGGTGAAGCAGTATCCAAATCAGAATCAGAGCCAGATGATGAAAACGTGGCAGAAGATGAAACGGTAACTCCGTAATACAAAGAAGTTTAAAATGTGGTGAATCAGTAAATCTGATGCACCACATTTTAAACGAATCAAGTAAGTGGCGAAGCGGATTGCGAATATCCGCTTTGACAGGCAGAATAAGGAGCAGGTACAGATGAAAAAATGGATCCGCGCAGTATTGGCAGGCACAATCATTCTGGCATTGATTCTGTTTGGAATTTTTGCAGCTCAAAATACACAGAAGAGTACAAAGCCGGAACAGAATCCGGAAGAACAGAATACAAGTGTATCGGAAAACAGCACATCGGATGAGAGCACAGCAGAAAACAGTACGGATGATCCTGACATCATTGTAAAAGACAATGTAAAGGTGATTACCAATGAGATGAAATCAGAAGATCAGCCAACGGAAGTTTCTGACAACAGTCTCACCTTTGAAAAAGATCCTGGTTACCAGACCGGAGATGTTCTTGTTGCGGGAGAAATCAGTGCAGCGCCTTCTGGATTTATTCGAAAAGTAGTGCAGATAGAAAAAACGAATCAGGGTTACCGGGTAGAAACAGAGCCGGCGACCCTGCTGGATGTATTCGAAAAGGCACATATTATCAAACAGTTCCGGCTGACGGAGGATGGTGCAAGTGAAACAGGAAATAACAGCGCTTATATTATTAAAAGACTGTCCGAAGATGAATCGGAAGAAGAGACAGAGGAAGAAAACAGTGATTACGATTACAGTGTCTCAATCAATGTTGAAGAAGAACCCGTTCAGTTTTCAGGAGAGGCAGGATGGGGATGCTGGCTGGAACTTCAGATTGATATCGAAGACGGTGAAGTCCAGTGTGGAATTGCAGTAAGGAGCAAAGCCGGTATTTCCCTGGAATGCGGCGCAAACAGCGAGAAAGAATTTGAAAAGGAAAAAACCGTTTACGAACGAAAACTGCCGAATATCGAGTTCAACGCCGGTATTGTACCGATTGTTATTACAAATCATATGGAAGCCGTTGTCGGGGCAGCGGGAAGTCTGGAGGGCGGCATTCACAGCTCTTACGGTGCAACAGCCGACAGCACCCTGGGATTCCAGTATGACAGCAGAACAGGCAAAGTAGAAGAAGTCAAAGAAGGAAATCTGAATTCAGACGGACTTGAGTGGAGTACGGTTGAGGTGAACGGAAGGCTGGAAGCATACATTGACATCCGGCTGAGCGCAAAATTATATGACAGCGCTGGCCTGAATCTTTCCGGCGGAGCAGTTGGAAAAGCAGAAGGCCAGGCAAAGGTATCCGTGAAGGACGACCTGGGTGGATATGCGGGCTCACTGGAGCTTTCCATCAGCCCGAGAATCAAAGGAAAAGCAGTGTTGATATCCCGGTCATTGATAAAAAAATGCAGGAAACAGATCTTTTTGACCGGACCTTTGATCCAATCTGGTCAAAACACTGGGAGTCAAGTGCAGACTGGCAGAAGGATATGGAATGGACGGAAACTGGAGAGCAGGGAGATATCTATGTTACACGGTATGGAGAAGTAAATCAGTGTGACAGCACGGCATTCCAGTTTGAAATCCCAAAAGGCTGGGAAATTCAGACGGAGGAAGTTGGCGGTTCCATGGATGCGGTCAGAGAAAACGTTGTTCTGACAAACGAGAGAGGTGTTACCGTTTCGTTTTGGTACTGCCAAGGCGCGCTTGGCGGCTATTCGCGTGATATGCTGAAGGCACAGGTTTCACAGGCAGACACTTCTAATTTCGTGCCTGGATATCCATGGGGAACCGATCGTGACTGTTCAGATCTTGGCGAATTTATGGTAGCACGAGTACATATCACAGGCGAGATGATGGCTGGCATTGATGATGATTATGTTCCTGTAGACAGCACGTTGTTCGCAGTGATACCGACATCCCGTCTTGGCGAGATTGAATTTGCAGGTCAGGCTGGGGACGTAGACGAATTTTCTTTTGACTATCCGACACCAGTTGCATTTATCGCAGAAGCACCAGACGGTACATTTACAGAAAAAGAAGAAGAACAGGTGATTCGCATTTTGAAGAGCTTTAAAGTGGCTGAATTAGATTAAGAGGTACCCCGGAGGGCAGGAAGAGATGAACTGTGTTCTGGGGTATTTCAACATCACGTAAGACAAGATGGAAGGAAAGTGTTATTTTAAAATCTTGTGAAATCAAAGAGTGAGGATTTTTTGGAAATTACATAAAAAGAAATAGTAAAGAAAAACGAGCTGTGATATAATGAATGTGATGAAAAAATGAGTAACGAAAAATCAATAAAAATATGGAAAAGAACATAGAAAACATGGATTTTTCGGGAAACAGAAAGAAAAAGGAGGAGTGTTTCGAGATGGAAACAAAGAACAAAAACAAAAAGACAGTCATCATGCTTGCTGTAATTGGTATTGCGATTGTCTGCATTTGTGTCATCGGAGTTTTTGCAAAGAAAGCGTATGACCGTCATCAGGAGGAGCTTCGCTTACAGGCAATTGAGACAAAAAACAGTGAGATTGATGGGGAATATCAGAGATTTGAAAAAGAAGAAGACAGAAATAAAAAACTGGAAGCATTGAAACAAGAGATGGAGAGTGCGGAAAAGTATAAAAAGACAGAAGGCGATTATGAGGAATGTTCTGCACACTATGAAAAAATTATTGCGCAGATGAAGAATTCCTTTGTCTCCGAATATGACGACACGATCAAAATAATTGCGGATAAAATTGGTGATGATGTTGAAAAAGTGGACGATAAGGAAGCACTCAAAAACGCTACCAGCGAATTTACGACATTCAAAGATATCTTGAAAAATGACTTCGAAAATTATAATACCGTTGAGCAGGACAGCTTTGACAAATATAACAGTACGATTGATGATTATGTAACAAAATACAATGACAGAGTAACTGCTATTGAAAAAGCTGAGGAAGAAGCTCGTAAAAAAGCTGAAGAAGAGGCTAAAAAGAAAGCTGAAGAGGAAGCAAAGAAGAAAGCAGAAGAAGAGGTTGCTGCTAAAGCTGCTCAGGAAGAAGCAGAAAGAAAAGCTGCTGAAGAAGCTGCTGAACAAAGTTCCGGATCATCTTCAAGTGGTTCTAGTTACTATGACGACAGTAATGATTATAGTTACAGTGGCGGAAGCTCAAGCTCTGATTATTCTGGTGGTTCTAGCTATGATTCTGGATCTTCTAGTTCTGGAAATGATTACAGTGGTGGATCAAGTTCATCTAGTGGAGATTCAAGCAGTAGCGAAAACGGATCTAGCAGTAATAATAATTTAAATCATACTTGGGCTGAAGATGGAGCTGGTAGAGTTGATGGTTATTATGATCCATCTAATGGCGATATTTATGATGCAAATGGAAATTATCAGGGAAATTTAGGAGATTGGTAAAATTTACATTTTTAATTTTATTTAATAACTTAACTAAATTATTTAAATAGGAAAGTTTAATGCTTTATTTTGCTTTCCTATTCAGCTCTTTTTAGTGACAGGAGCCAATATAAGATCATAAAAAATTGGATAGATTAGAAACCGATAAGAACCATTGCCAAAGCAAATAAAACCAGCTAAAATAGAGATCAGAACATAAGCACAGTCGCAGGTGTCAAAAACCGCAAAAGTTGGAAAGGAAGGTTTCAAGATGAGAAAACCAAAACTCCCGACCGGGATTGACAACTTTAAAAAGATTCGCAATGGAAATTATTATTATGTAGATAAAACTTCCCTTGTAGAACAGATTTTAAATAACGGAAGTGAGGTCACGCTTTTTACGCGCCCACGCCGTTTTGGAAAATCCCTGAATATGAGTATGATTCAGCATTTCTTTGAAATTGGAACGGATCCAGCACTTTTTGGCGGCTTGAAGATTTCTAAGAATACAGAGATTTGTGAACAATATATGGGAAAATATCCCGTTATTTCCATCAGCTTAAAAGGAATTGATGCCGATTTCTATGAAAAAGCCCGTGCGCAGCTCATAAAAACAATCAATCGTGAGGCAAGAAGATTTCAATTTCTTCTGGAAAGTGACAAATTGAGCCGGGTTGATAAAGCACTTTTTTCAGAACTTCTGACAAGAAATATGGAAGAAGACACCATTACCGGCAGTCTTCAGAAACTGACAGAACTGTTGGAAGTTCACTATGAACAGCAAGTGGTTGTCCTGATTGACGAATACGATGTTCCGATGGCAAAAGCCCATGAAAATGGATATTATGATGAAATGGTATTGCTGCTTCGAAATATGTTCGGAAATGTTCTGAAAACAAACAGCAGTCTTGCCTTTGCCGTTTTGACGGGCTGCCTGCGAATTGCAAAAGAAAGCATCTTTACCGGACTGAACAATTTCAAAGTATATTCGATTACAAATACAGAATTTGATGAAACCTTCGGTTTTACAGATGAAGAAGTAAAGACCATGCTGCATGACTATGAAATGGATGACCGATATGACGAGGTAAAAGAATGGTATGACGGATACCGATTCGGAAAAGCAGATGTGTACTGTCCATGGGATGTTGTGAATTACTGCAATGATCATATCCATAATCCAGAGGCCGAGCCGGAAAATTACTGGATGAATACAAGCGGGAACAGTGTGATTCATCATTTTATCGACAGCATCAATGAACCGGATATGCTCACAAAAACAGAACTGGAATGGCTGGTAAATGGAAAAACAGTGATCAAACAAATCGATGAAATGGTTACCTACAATGATCTGTATTCGACCATGGATCATCTGTGGAGTACACTTTTCATGACTGGATACCTGACACAGCGCGGAAGAGAAAGCGATGGCCGCTATTGCCTTGCAATTCCAAACCGGGAAATACGAAATATCATAACAGAACGGATTCTTACACTGTTTCAGCAGGAAGTGAAAAAAGACGGGAAAATGGCAGAACAGTTCTGCCAGGCACTGCTTGGGGGAAAAGCAGCAGAGGTGGAAAGCCTTTTGAATTTGTATTTGCAGAAGACGGTCAGCGTACGCGATACCTTTGTGCGGAAATCACTGAAAGAAAATTTCTATCATGGAATTCTGCTTGGAATCTTAAGCTATAAAAATGACTGGCGTGTATCTTCCAATCGAGAATCGGGAGAAGGATTCAGCGATATTGTAATTGAAACTGGAGATGCAGAAACAGGAATTGTGATAGAAGTGAAGTATACAGATGAGAAAAAAGATCTGGAAAGAGATTGCCGGAAGGCATTGGAGCAGATTCGGGATAAAAATTATACGCAGATATTGTGGCAGGAGGGCTATAAAAAAATGGTGCAGTATGGAATTGCATTTCATTTAAAACAGTGTTGTGTGATGGAAGAAGAGATGCAGCGTAAGTGGAATCGAGATGGGGCTCTGAATAGTTACAATTTGTTATAAAATTCAGGGCAGAGATATTGCCCTGAATTTTATATACGGACAAGTTTCTGTCAACATTTTCCGTTCGATATGAGATAAAATGGCAATATTCAAAAGAAAAAGCCTACCATGAGGAGAAAAAAGATGGAAGAAAAGACAGCAAACATGGCAGAGAATATTCGCGTTACATTCACCGGATTTCACTACATAAAGGATGGCGATTATCCAAATGACTTCGAGGTATGCTTACTGATCCTGAAAGACAACAGCTTATCAGCAGGCTGCTGGGATACAGGATTGTATGCCACGGAAGGCGGCAAGCAGCCAGGTGCATTTCGACAGGCAAGGGGCTGCTTTATCGATGCGGACTATGTAAAAGCCTGGACGAAGCTGGAGGATAAGGTGTATGATTTTCAACAGAACAGCATTGTATGATAGGAATACGGGAGGAGAAGTGTAATGGATAGAAGAAGTAATAATATCGCGATATTTCAGGATTCCATGGATATGATAAAAGCAAGCCAGAAGCTTCAGCAGGCAGTTCAGCTTTCAATTCAGAACCAAAAACTGTATGTTCCATCTCAGGCGATTGCACTTCCTGAATCTGGAAAATCACCTTGCAAAACGATTGTTTCATCCAAAAGAAGCTTCGAAGCCGCCTCTGCATACGCAAAAGCCGGAAAACGAGTCTGTGTCCTGAATTTCGCCTCTGCAACCAACCCCGGCGGCGGTGTAACACGGGGAAGCACAGCACAGGAAGAATGTCTTTGCCGATGCAGCACACTTTATCCATGCCTGGATACAAAAACGATATGGCATCAGTTCTATCAACCGCATCGGAAAGCAGGCGATCCACTTTATAATGATGATCTGTTGTATACACCGGGAGTCGTCGTATTTAAGACCGACACCTCTGCGCCGGAACGAACGGAAGAAAAAGACTGGTATCAGGTAGACATCATTACCTGTGCAGCCCCGAATCTCCGAAAGAAACCAAGCAATGCCATGAACCCGTCTGCAGGAAATGCGCCGGTTAAGATTAGTGAGAAAGCACTGTACGAACTTCAGATGCAAAGATTGGAACGTGTTTTTCAGGCGGCAGCATCAAACGGAGCGGAAGTTCTGATTTTAGGCGCGTTTGGCTGCGGCGCTTTCTGCAACCCGCCGAGAATTGTAGCACGGGCATTTCGGAGTGTACAGGAAAAATATGCATCCTATTTCGAAACGATAGAATATGCGGTGTTCTGCGGCAGAAACAACACGCAGAATAATGATGTATTCAATATGGTGCTTGGAGATAGAAAATAGAATCTAAATGGTGTTCTGAAAGAACACAAAAGCGAACAGAAGATACGAGCGTATGAAAAGCACAAACAACAAAAATGAGAGGGACGGCTGTAGAATATGAAAGTTCTGAACTTCGAGGACAGTGTTTATAAGGCAAATGCAATTCGAAAAATCTTAGGTAATCGCTGTGGTGTGGCATCGGTTGAGCAGGTGTCTAATGTGGAAGATGGTCTGAAAATGTTGAAAGATGCAGAAAACGCAGGAGAGCCGTTCAATCTGATCATCACAGATATGCATTTTCCAATGAGGTCAGGAGCCATCAGCGACACAGAAGCGGGAGAAAAATTAGTTCAGATTCTGCAGGCGCAGGGAAATCAAACCAACATTATCGTATGTTCCTCAAGAAATATGAAACTTCCAGGTGTGTATGGATGTATCTGGTATTCGGAAATCAGCGACTGGGAAGAAGAACTTTGTGATCTTGTAAGAGAGATGGAAAAAAGTAAATGATTTATGCGATGAGTGATATTCACGGACAATATGAGCTGTTCAGGAACCTGATGGAGCAGATACCCCTTGGAAAAGATGATATACTCTATGTACTTGGTGACGTAGTCGACCGGGGGCCGGATTCCATGAATACCTTGAAATATATGATGGCAAACCCTAATATCATTCCCATTATGGGCAACCATGAGCTCATGGCTCTTCCTTGTCTGAAACTTCTGGTACCGGAACTTTCGAAGGAATTTCTTCATAAACTGTCATCACAGGCACGTCAGTCCTTTGCAGAATGGACGTTGAACGGCGGAATCAGCACAATTCAGGAGTTCTTGAAACTTCCGCAGGAAGAGCGTCGACAGGTAGTGGAATATATAGAAGCATTTCGTCCGTATGGGAAGAAAATCATAAATAATGGGGAATATTGGCTGATTCACGCAGGGCTGGAACATTTTTCGGAATCAAGGCAGCTTGAGGAGTATTCTGTGGAGGAACTTGTGTGGAAAAGAACCGATTTTGACATCGCGTATTTTAAAAACATTACTGTGGTGAGCGGACACATCCCTACGCAGAATATTCTTGGAAACAGCAGACCCGGATATATCTTTAAGAAAAATAATCACATTGCGATTGACTGCGGAGCAGGTGGAAATAATGGAAGACTGGCGGTGATTTGCCTGGATACAGGGGAAGAATATTATGCAGAATAAATTAGGCGGGCAGAAGAGAAATACTTTAGGGTGGAAAATATGAGAACAGTGTTGTGGTAAAGTTGTAGAGAAATTTCTTGTTTTCGCTTGCAGAATAACGGAAAGTGCGACATAATTTGAGTAAGAAAATTGTGATGATACAGAGAAACAGTCTTAGTGTTTATACAGATCGCGACAGTCTCATTTAACCGAATCAAGCAAGTAGCGAAGCGGATTGAGAATATCCACTTTGACTAAGTAGATATTTTTTGTGACTGTTATTCAAGAAAGTTTCAATACGCAGAGGAGGGGAAGAAAATAAATTTTAATTTGAGCGTACAAAAATGGCATCTTGTTTCGGAAAAAGGATTGCCAAAGGATGGCACATGGTGTTTTCTGGTATGGAAAAGTGCAAAAGATGAATATGAATGGACTGTTGGCGGATACAACGAAGCTGAGAAGTATTTTTACGCAAATCTTGGCTTAGGCGGGATGATTGTTGATGCAGATGAAGTTGTTGCCTGGGCAGAACTTTTCAAGGACGAAACCTTTACGGCAGAGTAGGTAAAACAGCCAGGAAAAGAGGAAAACAAATGATTCAAAAGAGATCCAGAATAAAAATAAATACAGATCTAGCAAAAATCAGACAGGCAGGAAAAAATCCGCAGGAAGTGCAGAAAGAGCTTTTGGAGTTCTTTGAAAAAAGAGGATTTGAGTATGAAGAGTATGTTGGGTATCTGTATCAGGAAGAGATTACACAGGAGAAAGCGCAGCAAATTGCGGATGAATTGAAAGAATGTGGATTGGCGAAATTTGTGCATGATTTTTATGTTTATGATGTGGATGGGAAGATTGTTGTGATGGAAGATGGAAATAAGGAATACATATAATTTGTCTAAATTTCTTATTTGCAGAGAGATGGAGGTAATATTTAATGACTGATGATAAAATTTGCGTATTTAAGGATTCAGATTTGAAAAACTTTGGAAAAAGTATTTGTGAAATAAACATTGAGGAAAGAGAAATAAAAAATATTGATTCTCATAGAAAGGATGATCCGACAAGTTTGTGGTTAAAAAAACATTGTGAAAAGAAATATGCATTTGCGTTATTGGCTAATATTCCAGATGATAACAGGGATGAATCTTGGATTACTATTCAAGTTGGCAGTGGTAATAAAATTTTGAATGAGATAATATCTGAACTTGTACGTATGCAACCAGGGTCTGCATATAGGAAGTTTCCTTCAGTTTTCATGAAAATACACCAGAGTTTGATTATGCGCAAGAGGTAGATTGTCAAAAATATAGATTCATAGCAGAACAATATAAAAAATTTAAAATTCTTATTTTTGATAATGATTTATTTTTAGAGCAACAACGAGGAAATATTCCGAAAGATATTCTTGATGGATTTTCAGAGGAACAAAAGGCACAAGTTGTCGAGACTTTATTTGCGTATATGACAAGAGCTTATTTTTGGAATAAATCACCTAGAAATAATATGATTGAAGATCGGATTTCTAAAGAAATTATAAATGGAAATATAAAAATACAAAAGTTGGGTGATAAAAAAGTGATTTTTAAAGGAAAGATTATTGAAGAGTATTGATGTTCAAATGCACTATTGATGCATAAAAACGTTTTAAAATCAAAAACAAACGTTTGAAAACATCGGTTAAGAGGGAACATTGGTAGTTGTTGACTGAGGTGGCGGTTTAACGCCACCTCCCCAATTATTCATTCAAGCATCTCAAACTCTTGCTCCCATGCCCCATATCCTGGAGAATCCAGTATTTAGACGTATCAACATCACAAGCCTGTGATGGATCAATCAGGTGAAAGTCAAAATAGGAGAGAAATGCCTGGTTGACAGAAAATTTGATAAAGTTCCATTGACTTTCTCGGCTGTAAGCTTCCATAATTTGTTCCTTCGTTTCCAGCCCCCATACGCAGCGTGGGAAATACCAGATGCTTCGCGCCCCTTTCGCATCATCAATACCATACCAGTTGAGGAGCTGACCTCTATAGAGCAGTACAAATGTTTGACCTTTGGGATGGTATTTTTGACTTAAGAGATACGCGGCTATATTTTTGAGTAAGCGTTCACGTGTTTTTTCGTACAGCGTGTGTATTTTACCATCATTGCCAGCCTTCAGACTGTATAAATAAGAAAAACGTTCTTTTTTATTTTTCACAGGAGCGCCGGAAGGATCTTTCCGAAAGACCAAATACTGTTCTTTTAATGACCCACGATTGAGTGCCTGGGCAATTACGGAATTCAATGTTATTTGATTTTCCCGATAATCGTTGACGGACAAAGTTTCGGTCCATTTGGTCTCCAGGTTCTTCCAAAGAGTTTCTTTTTCCTTCTCGTTTTTCTCACAATGTGCCATCCAATATTTTTTAAACCATCCGTCTGCCTCACGAAAATAGTCTGTCCCATTCGAAGCTTGTCGGCGGTAACTGGGAGCGGGATTACGTTCCGGAGAATTCGCATGCTCAAAATGGAAGCCAAGCCAGCGTTGTAAAAAGAGTTTTGTATCATTCAAAAGTTCAGGGCGAACAAATCCATCTGAATAAATTTCATCTTCACGGTAAGTGTCAAAAATATATCCTCTTGCAAGTACAACCAGAATCTGTTCAATTCCATATAAACCGCAGTCCGTACTGAAATTTCCAGTAAGTAATTTAGGCTGAATTCTTGGCGAGCTTGATTCGGGATTTGTTATATATGCTTCGAATTCCGCTTTTTCATTCAACATGTAGTATCACTTCCTTTCAAATGAGAATCGATATCTTCCCACACAAATGCATCCCAGAAGAAATTCCGGTTTTCAGAGCTTGTTCTTGTGAGCTTATGCAATGTGGTAATAAGCTGTCCCATATCGACAGATGAATGGTCAATCAGTTCTTCCAGTTCGCGGAGACAAATACGGTAGATCTTGCGTTGTGCATTTGCATCATTATTTACGTAAAAATTACGGGCAGCGTTGTCCAGGTGTCTGATGAAGTCCGAATTTGAAGCCACATAGGAAGAAATGGGCGGAAGTTCTTCCTTAGGAGCCTTTTTTGCCTTTCTTTTCTCTTCTGACTTTTCCATTTGCTTTATCGCTTTTTCTTTTAGAACATCAAAAGGGGCATCCTGTGTTGGCACCTTTATACAGGAAAGAATTAACCATAACGTTTTGTATCCCTGCTGATAAAAATGGAACAGCAGTTCTCGCTCCGTTTCATCAAGGGAAGCTTCTTTGAATCCATTTCCAATGATGTACTCCAATGCCTTTCCACGATGATCAGAAGGCTGAAGAAGCCATTGCTCATGAAGAAGACGTGTGCGCATGTCCTGAATGGAATTGCTTTCCGTAATATGCTCTTGTATTTTACTTTTTAAGGCTGGAACCGTAATTCTTTGAAGCTGAATCGCAGTTTCTTCATCATAAATTTGAAACAAATTTCTCAGAAGATTTTCCGGTGCATAGAAAACCTCTTTTTTTTCTTCTCTTATAATAGGAAGAAGAGAATGGATGTAAAAGAAATGCGTGGATAAAATCTCACGGCATTGCGTTTCAAAAATTTTGATCGCTGCACTATTTTTAGCAGATGTTTTTTTCGGCGCAAGGAACAACTTTAAGGTATTATCGCGGACTTTTTCTTTCGCTTTGTATTTTTCCAATTCATCTCTAAAACGGCCAGGCAATTTGTTAATACAGGTTCCATAATCTGGAACAGAAAAAGTTGCGTTTGTCCGACAATCCTTTGCGGAAATCGTGAACTTCTCTTCGTTGGAAGATTTACTGTTTTTGACAGTCAAATTGCTGAAATAATAATTTTCTTCTGAGCGCAACTGTTTCCATTTTTTCAAAAACGTCAGATAGGAATTCTGATGCGTTTGCTCCTTTAGAATGGGATCTAAATTAGGGTGCTTTCCATTTTTGGCTGCATCAATTTCCAAACCGGTCAATAAGGTACAATGTTCACACGAAGGAGGAACAGGAGCTGATGAAGCATTTGGCTTTGTCACAAGTACCTGGTTCGTGGAATTTGATGATGAATTTAACGGTTTGCCATACTCGGTCTGCCCAATGGAAATGGATGCATTGGAAATCAGTCCGATCCGGTTGGAAAAGGTATTTTTGATATGTTCGAATGGAACATGTGCCTTTAATTCAACAGCAGGAGAATCCAAAGCAGGAATTGTGATAATGGGAAGAATACGGTATGGATACGTTTCTGTATCGTAGCATCCAGATGCAACTGCGTTTACAACATCCTGATCAAATATAACGTTAACCAAATCGCCGTCAAAATCAGCGCCGCCTAAACATAAAGGAGCAACGGAACCTCGTGGAACCATAACAATACCAGTTAATTTACCGAAATATTTTTGATAAACTTTAAGATGCTTTTTAAAGGAATTATAATTTACATGTCCTATTTTTGTGTAATGCACTTCATCGGTATTTGTAAAACGCCGCATAATAAACTGTTCATTTCTTGAAAGATGTGGGCTTCTGAAAAAGGCATAATAGGAAAGATAATCCCATTTTTTGTCTAACTGTTGATTTGAGGTCATAGGAAGATAGAACCGATCAAATAAATAGTATGTGAAAAAGCCGCCCATATCGGTCTCTTTTTCCAGCAGGCTTACAAGCAATGGCAGCAGATCCCGGCACAAATACCGTGTTTGGCCTTCTACAAGCAGTTTTCCGCTCACCAGTTTTGTTAAAAGCCCTTTTTGAATGTTCTGCAATTGCGATTTTATATAGATATCATTTGCAAGAGCAGGATTCTTAAAGAGAGCCTTTTTCCATACCGGCGATTCAGTGTCAGCAAAAATATTTTCTAATTCATCCGTGTCGTTTGCCTCATCGTCACTGACCATGTTTTCAGTATCCAGCAGACCATCACAACTTTTTAAATAATTAATGGGATTTTTAATAAAGGAGCAATGGCTGTTTAAAATATGCTCAAATTGTGTTTCAGAAAAATCAAGGGTATTAATCATCTGATAGCTTAAATGCGTATATTTTGACTGTCCATAAGGTAAATTAGTACCCGAAATATATAATGCATGGTCGTATTTTTTTAATGCATTGCAATAAAATTCCATCGGATCAATGGTTTTACCCTCTTTTTTTGCAGCTTCACAATACTGCTTTAACCAGCTATATGCCTTAAACATACTTTTGGTAACAAAAACATGGGCTTTATACAGGTCACGTTTAAATCCAAAGGCATCAGTATACAAGTTTGTGTGTGAATCGTTATCGCTGTTATGTTCCCTTAAAAATGCGTGAACATCAACCTCATGAAGCATTCCTTTTATAAAGGGGAGCCTTATTTGAAAAGAGGTTGCGTCGGATGTTCCAAGAGAAGTATTGACATAACATGAATAGGTTGGAGTGATAAAGCCAGAACCATCGAAAGGAGTATCTACATAGAAAAACTCTTCCGTTTTCGGTTTTAAAAATTGGTAATCTATTGTTTCATCTGAATCCGTTGTTTTTTCTGCTGTTAATAAGGGGACATTCCGCTGATAATTATATCCAGTCGCTGGTTTGTTTTCACGTTTACCGGAGGCTATCCGTTCGTCCTGCACAACTACAAATGTCTCAGGAGTAAGACGTAATTCTTCAGAATCAATTCTTTTGGAAGAAGACAGATACAATCCCCGGTAGGCATAATATTTACTTTCTGCTATTTTGATTTTATTTCCGAAAAAATCAATTCCTAAATTGAGACGGAGATTTAATTCATCGTAAAGAGTTTCATCAATGAACGAAATCCTGCTGTGCCGGGTCATGTTTCCACTCTTATCAAATGCAGACATATGGACAGTTTTGTCAGAATCTGGAAAATAAAGATCAAACCCATGCTCGATCAGATCCCGCGCATCTTTCTGAAGAAATTCCTGATCTTTCAGTTTCCATTTGGGATCGGAAGATTTGTCAAAGGAAAGAAAGATATCCTGAAAATCAACGATAAGGAATTTATCATATAAAGTTTTCTCCGTGACCTGAAAGGAAGAGCCCTGTCTTTTCTTCAGAACTTCATAAATTTGATGAAAAAGAGGACAATCCTCTCGCGTGATTTCCTGTGTGACCACGTAGTTGTGAACGGGGTCGGAAAAATCCAGTTTGAAACATTGATTGTTTTCAGTGGGCTTTTTGGGAAAATAATCAAAAAGAGCCTTGGCGTTGAGGGTTATGATTATTTGCTTGGTATTTGTCATATATTATCTCCCACAATTGAGAATTTTGTAATTTCAATTAATAGTGACGGTTGGATCTTGACGCCAGTCAATCTTGGCAAGTGCATCAATTAATTTATTCCATTCGGTGGATGCAACTTCGGAGTTAGGGTATTTGTCAGTGAAATCAGCAATTTCAGCGACATCAATTTCAAAAGCTAAATTTTCAAAAACAAAACTTTTGTCATGCAATAGTTTTTTCCTTAACTCAATAAGATTTAGATTGTTCGATTCATCGTCTGAAGAATAGTTCAATTTTGTTATTTTAAAACATGTCCATATTAGTCCGTTTGTATAAAGAACTCTACCGTACCATAAAAGTTCACCTAATAATTCGGAGAGATCTGCATCAAAAGGAGAATAATCCGAATTAGTTTTAGCTTCTTTGATGAAAAAACGATTAACTTTTTTTTGAACAAAAATGGTAGAATTTTCTTTTAAATATTCTTCCATATTTATTTTGATATTTTTTGCATTGTGTGTAAAAATAGGGGACCATTGTTTCGTGTCGACCAGCGAGGGGAGTGCGTTTTTGGGATCCATTAGTTCGACTGTAGTATTAGGAGAAATATCGTTCAAAAGTTTTTCTTCATCCTTAATCTTGACCTTTGCGTCTGAGCAAATATTTTTTAAAACTTTCTGGAAATAATAATGAGTGGTTGGCTTGATTGGGATGATTTTTAAAATGTTGTTAGTGATATTATATGTTCCGGATTTAAGATTAGGCAATGTTTCATCCTTTTTTTTACATTCGACGCATCCATAAAGAAATTCAAGTTGATTATCCTCAGAACCATTAGTTGAATCAAAGCGCTTATCTAAAATTGCTATATCTGGAAAAGGTAAATCAATGTCGGATTCTTTTTTGTAACCGCCTAAGAGCTGTCTTCCAGGAATAGAGTTTGCCTTGCGTGCGCTTGCAATTAATTTTAAGGAAAGCTTATAGTCTTCTTCTTTTTTGGAGCATTCAATCATTTGTAATAACATATATACCCAAGGATATAAGCTTCCTCTTGGGCATATTGTTTATCCATTAATTGTAATTCCTCAAAATAATCTTTTACTGTAAATTCAATATTCATGTTAATCTCCATGTTGATCTCCATTCTGCCAAGTTAAGATGGCTAATCAGATTTCTGACACAATTAGCATTGTGAGCAAGGCATTTTTAGTGATAAGAGGGATATGCCATTGCTCAGTTTTAGTTTTGAAAGTTGCAAAGTCTTTTTATTACAGGAACATCTATAAAAATAATACCCCCGGAAAAGTAATATTACAAGACGACAATCAAAATTTGTCGAATATTTTTCAGCAAAATAAGAACTTGTCGAATTTAAACTTGTATGCATTCTGATCGTGCGCGTCTAGGAATATCTGAATTCAACCATTTCTATTTAACGCAGCGCACAATGGAGTATTATTTTGAAAATCTTACAGGAAAGAGAGGTGCATGAAAATGATTGTGGACAGTAGAAAAATAGAATAGAAGCAAAGACAACAGAATACAGCCAGTGTACTGTCTGTCTAGTGTGAAAAAGAAGACAAGAACAATACAAGACAATAAAAATAACACCCCCGGAATTTTGTCAGAAGCAGTCGGATATATTTGATCTATTCGGCTGCTTTTTTGCAAGGGCAGGGAAAGGGGAACACAAATGGGCAAAAAACATAAAAACTTTGTAGTATTTCTGGATGTCGATGGCGTCCTGAATACCAGGACCACCGTCCAGCAAACCCCAAAAGGATATCAGGGAATTGACGATGCGCGCGTGGAGGTTCTGGCAAAGACAATCAGCAAGTTTGGCGGAGCGGATATCGTTCTGTCATCTGACTGGAAGGAACTAGAACCCACAGGTGAAGATTACAGATATCTGGTTTCCAGCTCGCCCGATATGGCCTGATTATATCGGGACACACGCAGGACAGGATGTACAAAAGAGGTGCCGGAATTGCAGCATACCTGGAAGAACATCCAGAGATCAAAGAATATGTGATTCTGGATGATTGCAGATTTGATTTCCAGAGTTATCCAAAACTTTGGGAGCGGCTGCTGCTTACCGAGGGGATAGAGCATGCTCGGTTCGCAGCCGGAACGCCGGCTGTGGAGACGATGGTATTTTTGGATTATGTAAAATTATTTTAACCAAATGGAGGAAAAGCAAATGAAGAGCAAAGTAATTGGATGGAACATCAATCAGCGCAGTGGTATGGGAAAGGGGATTCCACAGTTTGTGATCGATGAACTGATCGACCAGAATGCAGACATTATTGTGTTAACAGAACTGTTTCAGCACAGCACGATTGGTTATTTCTGGGCTGAGATGGAGCGAGCCGGATATCAGCATGCAGTCACGCAGAATGATGGAACAAATGAAGTTGGAATTCTTTGGAAGAAGGACGTATACACTTTTCTTGCAGTGGATGATTCGGTGGTTACGACGATGAAAAACAATCATCCGAACTTCTTGCTGGTGGATCTGGAAGACCAGAACGGACAGCTTCTTACCGTTGCCGGATTTCGGATTCGAATGGTGGATTACAGCCAGCGTGCCGAAGAACTGGAAATTGTTGTGAATAAGGCAAAGGAAAAGAAAAATCCAGTGCTTATGATTGCAGACTGCAATAACCTCCGGCGGGCGACGACGGAGACAAGCTGGAATCTATATGTGGTTGACCATATTCTGTCCAAGGGTGGATTCGAGAGACACACGCCATGCGGTCAAAGCATCTTTGAGGAACACGCAGAAAGAGGATATGCATATGAATTTGCAGAAGATCATTTGATTACACGCGATATTGTAGTTGAGCTTGGAGATTATGACAGAGAATTTGTAAGGCGCGATCGGATTGCGTATCCGTGGGGGAAAGATTTTCAAACCTATGATAAAGAACACAGCCGAAGAGTATCCGTGGAACCTGGATTTCCGGACCATGCGATCGTAAAGGGATATCTTAGTACAGAGAAAGATCAGAAAAAGTAAATCTGATGAAGCTGTAGACTATAAAGATAACACCCCCGGAAAAGTGTGACCGTTGTGTAGCAAGATGTTTGCTGATGCAGCGGTCACACTTTTTATGGGGCAAAAAGAAAGGAGGAGAATGAAAATGTCAGAAAAACCGCTTACCTTTTTGCTCACACTGTTCCTACCCTTTTTGTAAGGAGCAAATATTGTATGATGAAATCACGAATTAAAGAAAAGGAGAAATCAAAATGATGAAATTTGATAGTGCAAAATACAGAACCGTACTCAATCTGATTAAGAAAACAGGCGAATTCAAAGGGCAGGCAGTACGAAGCAAGTCCTGGCTTCATGTGATGATAGGCGAGGCACTTGGAATATCACCAGAAACGGTAAAAGGCTGGGAGAGAGAAAACTCGAATGGTCCAGACCCGAGAATTCCAGGTTTGCTGGATGGGCTGGAGGCGTATTTGGAATTACCGAAGGGTGGACTGCGGAAAGGAACAAGTGAACCAATTAAAACTAATGAAGAGGAGAGAAAGATCATGAATACAACAACTGATTTTCAGAAACAGCAGATTATGGAGTGCTATGAAAGACTCAGAAAATTTGTCAGCGACATGGATATTGAGGATGAAAACGTATATTACGACATTCGCAATATGATTGAAGTGAAGAAAATCGCATTGCCGATAGCAGTATATGAGGCAATGCTGAACTTCATGGATCATGACGTTGAACCGTATGTGTTTGAAGACACGACGGAAATCTTTTCCGAAGAGGAAGCAAAGCGCAATGAGAAAGGCATTGTGGAAATAAAGTCGGAGCAGGCATTTCAAAAGCTGATGGTTCGATTTATGGAAAAGCTGTCAGAGCTGGATGAGAAGATCGAAGCGTTTGCAGAGCGTGAGTTAAAGCCTTATCTCGAAGGATAAGGCTGTGAAACAGGGCGGAGAGATATTGTCGATTCGGGTCGGGATATCTCTCACAAACAAAGACCAGATCAGAAGAAAAAATTGGAGGGACAAAATGGGAAATCAAATTCAATTTACTAAGGAAGATGCTTATCGTAACCCAGTCAAGGAAAAACGGGAGCGGATCAAAGTCACAACCATTCAGAAAGCCCATCTGCTGAAGAAATTCTCGAATGTCCTGCGGGATAATAAGGATGGTATCAGTTTCTGGTTCAATACAGAAAGATTCATGACAACGGCAAGAAGATATAATTTTGTAGCCTCCAGCATCCTGCGGGATATAGAATTATCAGAATATATTGAAGAGGATGAATCAGTGAGCCTCAAGACAATACGGAGATTGTTAAACTATTGTCAATACCCGGAGGAAGAGGAGCTTATGGTTGGAATTCAGGCGATCAAACATATTGGCAAGGCGTTATACGGGGATGAAGATGCCTTCCTGGAGGTCATTGACGAGGAAAGTCTGTGCTGCATGGCAGAGCAATATCTGGCAATGTAAGAGCCATAAATTTCAGAGTGCGGCAGTTCGGACAAAAATCTGACACCAGAAGGACAGTGAGTCATGATACGATACTGCACAGAACTTCAGTCTGTGCAGTATCTGAACCTACATGTAGTATCAATACAGGAGGAAGAACATATGAAAAAAGAGAGCATGGAAGTCGTAGGAAGAATTGTAAAACGCGAGAGGGAGCTATTTGGCATTCGTGTAATAAAAAAGGACAACACATCAAAAGTGCGTCAGATGTACCCGGAAGCATGGCACATGTTTTACTTGTTAGAGAATGAAAATAATCTGGTTCCGCCGCTGGAAATCCAAGGCACGATGGAGGTGCTGAAAAATGATCAGATCCGCCTGCTGTGGTTCATTCATCCCATCATGATCAATGAGTGGAATATGGAGAACTGCATTTTGTTTGCCAATGAAGTAAACAGAGAGCTTGGCAACGGCGGCCGTTTCTGGGTAGATACGGAGTATTTTGATTTTGCGTATGAAGAGCGTTTTGAAGAAGAAATGCTGCAGCTTAGTGGGATGAATGTATTAGAACGGCATATGTTCGAATGGCCGCTTGGACAGTTCCGGGATATTCACATTCCGCTTATGATGCTTCTGCAGGGAAAATGGGGAGCTGAAACAGCCATTCGGTTTATCAAAGAACTCAGAGAAAATGGTTTCGTCGAAAATGAAAAATACGATCTGTTTCCGGATGCGTGATTTGAGAGCTGTTTTGGAAATGCAGCGAAATAAATGAGTACAAAGAATGGAGAAAGAAAAATGGCTAAAAAAGTGGATTACAAAAAATATAACTGCGTATTAGAGATGAGCAAATGGATGGGAAGCACACCGAAAGCCTTTAAAGCGGCAATCCTGAAAGAGGCTGTGCGCCAGAATGCGAACAGCGGTGGGAAGGTGGAAAAGAAGGAAATAAGAGCATGCAGAGCCGAAAAGCATAAGAAAAGGACATGCAAATAAAAATATGGTGGAGGCGAAAGATATGACGACGATTATCTGTGAGATGGATTCTATGGAGTTGTGTGTCTGGAAGGAAAAGCATCTGCAAAGGGTATGCAGCGGAGATGAATGGATTTTCCGGGAGAAGGAAAAAGAACCGGAAGGTATACGGGTGAACTTTGATGTGGAGCATGCCTATGAGATCTTTGAATGTCTGGGCAGGTATTGGGGCGATTTCAATTCTTGCCCGGACAGCGAAACCATGGGACGGGTGGCAAAAAGATGGGAAGAAAAATATGGATTAAAGCTGGTGGAACTTTCACATGATACGTTGACCTTTCAAAGTGATCGTCGGATTTCGAAAAAGGAGGCGGCCGAGATTACAGAAGAAACGGTGGAGCTTTGTGCAGAAATTGTAAACGGAAAAGAAAATCAGCAGATCGAGACAATCAGCAGAACAGGGAGGATTACATTATGGTGGGACTGAGTGTATAAAAGGCCAAAAGAGTGTCCACATGCAGGAACGGTTCCATGATAAGATAAGGCATACCCGGAAAGTAAACCACAAGTTCAATGCAACCGCCGGGAAAAAGTGGAATAATAGGAGTACATCAGAACACCGGCGAATGCATTCGAATACCGAACAGATCAGGAGGAACAACTCGATATGACGTTGAACGAACTTTTCGCAATTCAGGAAGCAGACGTAACAAAAGAATTCCTGTTGAAAGCCGGCTGGAGTGAGATCGCAGAAGAACCGGCGGAGATATTCCGGCGGAGCAGGCTGGTTCCTGACAGAGTGGAATCACATAAGGAATACAAAAGTTAAAAGAGAAATATGAGTGAGGTAGCTCAGCCATGGTAGAGCAGAGAAACCAAGCCGATCATGGGTGTGGTCGGTACAGCAAAAGATCTATTGTCGCTGGTTCGATTCCAGCCCTCACTCCTGAAACATGAAAACTCACAGTCAACGTACAAAAGAATGGAGACGAGATCACAAATGAACACAGGATCTGCAATCGAAACTGAAAGATTATTCCTTCTCCCAAGCCGGACGGACAGAGACTCCGAGGCATTTTTACAAATGCTGCGGGATGATGGCGACTTCTACATATTCTGCGGAGTCAGCCCATCCGAAAAACATGTGATGGGGTTTGCCAACTACTTTGAGAGAACCGATCATGAGCTTTGCACCTATTCCATTTTTCCCAAACAGCAGAAAGACAAGTTTATCGGCTACGTAGGCGTACATAGAGAAATGGAAGACGAATACGAAATTGAATTTTATATCGCCAGAGAATACCGAAGAAACGGCTACTGTGAAGAAGCCAGCCGAGAGCTGATTAATCAGCTCTTTGGTGATGGGGTTTCTGCAAACGGAAAGAATCTTTTCGTCGATAAGCTGTATGTGACGACCCAGACAGAAAATGAACCAACGATCAGCCTGCTGCGGAAGCTGGGATTCAGAGAAGTAGAGGACGGCCCGATCATGGTTGTGCTGGGTAACATTTTCGAAAAAGAAGATAATTTTTTCGCACACGAAGTAGTAAAACTGGTACTGACAAAGGAAGAGTTTTCTGATGGCAATTAAATTTGAAGAACTGAGAAAATATGTTGCACGCAATGTCCGCTTATCCATCTGTTTTGAGGATGGTTATTACCACGATTATCTGATGATGTCAGACATTCCGGAACAGAAATATGCTGGCTTTTACATCTATGGAGTCGGAATGGTGGATGTGGAATTTTCCAGAGATGTCTATATGGCTTTGCCGGAACCGGAAGGAGAATGCTGGTGCAGCAAAGATGATACAATGAAACCTGCGATGGAACTTATGATTTCGGAAGAACCGCGGGATATCAAACGGAGTGTGGAACAGAAGCTTTTGTTCCGTGACTTAAAACCGTATCTGCAGATCGGCAGACATTTTTCTATCGTAAATCGAAATGACTGGTCATCTGAATACTATGAATATCGGAGTGAGATACCGGAGAAATACGATGATATGTATGTGTACGGCATCGGAATGGAAGAGTGTCCGCATGCTGAAAAAACGTGGATGGATGTTCAGTATGAAACTATTCGCAGAAAGCAGATGGTAATTGTGCTTTCTAATCAGCTGAGAGAAGATCTCAGGTCACTGTTCACACAGCAGTGAAACACTTACTGTTTCGATGCGTAAGAATGTGATTCAAATGTGAGCAACCCTCCCTTTGCGAAGCAAAATTTTAAATGAGAGCTGTGAATGTTCCAGTTCGCTGGGGCCGAGTGAACTGGGACGAGCTGGGAACAGAGTAGTCAAATATTTTTCATTCAACAAAAAGGAAAGAAGGCTAGACATATGGATAGAGATCATACTTTTGATTTACCGGATTTAACAGAAGATTTCTGGAAAACAGTTGTGTTTGCACAGAAGGAACATCCTTCTGGAATGGGAGGCCCGGGCTGTGTATGGCTGGTCAGCGAAGACGGCAAAGTATACTTTTTCGGTTTTGAAGAGACACCATTTTACAAATGCGACGAGCTTTTTCCGATCTTTGAGACGACCGATGAAAGAATTGGCTGGCATTACAAATACAAAGCAGAAGATCACGGATGGAAATATCTGGAGAAAGAAAATGCACTGATCCGGGAAGATATTCTGGATGCTTACAGCAAAGCGGCTGCAGAGGAGAAACAGACAAATGAAAAGTTCTGGTATTTGTATGGACCCAAGCTGGCAGGATTGGCAATTGGTGTGGATCATCTGGAACGGTATGATTATATTGGAAGCGTTCTTTACATGGAAAAAATAGAACAGGAAATGGCGGAGCATCAGAAAACATGGGAAAAAGACAAGCTGACGGAGAACGAATTTGACTGGAAACCGATGCATATGAACAATATTCCGGACAATCCCGAGATGGGTGTTTACGCACTGCTGATGAGAAGGGATGACGAAAAAATCAAGGGTGTAAAATACTCAATTCTGTATCAGTACGAGGAAAGCAGTCCTATGCTGTTTGACAGTGATGCAGAGATAGAAGCGTATATTCTTTTCTGTGAGGATTACGATGATATCATCGGTCCGTGGGACTATCATTCCGTCAGCAGACAGGAATGTGCAGAGCTTTACGGAAAAGAAAATCATTTCCCACCAGAGCTGGCATATTATGACTGGATCACGTTTTCGGATGGTGATATTCACAGTTTCGGCAGATTTCTCCGCACATTCCAGAGTCTGGAAGAAGCCAAAGAATACGCGATGTATTATGCCAACGTGAACAGCGGCGGAATCAACAGGAAAACAATTCTGAAACAGGAAGAGGAATCCAGAATGGAAGACCATGCAAACCGCATTGCGCATTACGAGGCATATCAGATGTATCGAAAGCATTATAAAGAAATTCTGGATGCTATCAGCGAAGAAAACTGTTTCCCGGATTCCTGCAGCGGAGGCGGTGTGTATCTGCGGGATGCAATTTTAAAGAAAGTACCGGAAATCACAGAAGAACAGCTCAGGATAATCTGGAGAGAACTTCCATTTGTGCTCGAGAAGAGAACGCAGGAATGGATTGAACGGGAAAAGCAGTTCAGTGAGAACTATATCCGGAAGCATAGATAAGAGAAAAAGGATGGAGGAAAAGAAGGATGATTTTCCTGGCGGGATCTGAGGCGAGCGGAAAAACGAAAAAAGCGTTTGCATATGGCTGGAAAGAGCGAAAAACCAGCGAGGATGGAGTTCTCTTTTTTCACTGTAGCATGAAAAGAAGGAGATGTGGAAGATTCTGCAGAGCATGTACGGGCAGGAGGAGCTTTCCAAGATAGAAATTGATGATACACCAGCGATAATGGTGGAGAGAATGGCAGAAATCATAGCGCAGAAAGCAGAGAATGGAGCAATTTCTGTTTTTGTGATTGATGAAGTGTCGATGATGACGAGCAGGAAAAACTTTACCGACAGAAAAGAAGAGCTGCGGTATATGATTGGTCTGCTGAAAAAATGTGAGAAAAAAGAACGTGTTGTGATTGTAGCTGTTATTCCGGTATCGAAATACTGTACAGAAATGCAGAAGAAAAAAGAAGTGAGTACCTGTTATGGAGAAATAGAAAAACCAGAAAATTGTCTGGTTTTCGTATAGACAAGAACCTGTCCACATACGGAATACGGCTGGTGGTAAGATGACAGATAGAAAAAGATAATAAAAGGTTCCGGTTTCAAAAAACAGTGAATCGGAACAATAGGAGTTCGTAGGGATGGAGGAAAGCAAATGCTGATTTACAAAGAACAATTACCAGAAGATACCATGGATGTCCGGCTGCTGGAACTGCCGTTTTCAACGGTGGAAGCAGCAAGAAAAGCAGTTTTAAAAATAGACATGCAGTATGGCACTCCGTGTATGTGGTATCAGGCAGATGCGGAGGAACAATGCTTGATCAGCGGGAAAAAGAACTCATTTTTGGTAATGGCGATCGGAACAGGGCATGACTGGGGGCATGTTCTGTCACGTGATGGTTATATTGGAACGGCATTATTATATGACGGTGCACTGGTATTGCATTATTTTCTGCTGGAAAAGCCGAACACGGAAAAGACAGAGACTGAAAAACAGGAAACGAAACAGTAAGAAAATACTTGCAGATAAGATACTCAAGGAATACAAAAAAACCGGACAGGACCAGGGAGGTATCATCGAATGATTCTTTACAAATACACGGCAGACTGTTCAAAACTGAATCTGGACCAGGAAGGTACAACGAAGGAAGGATATGAGGGCCTCTATCCCCGGCGAAGTGACATTGCGGAATGGAACAGTAAATTTTACACAGCCTACCGTACAGAAAAGAAGTTTTTCATTATGATCAGTGATATTCGGAAGGATAAGATGACGATTGTAGCTGAACTTGAAATGGAAGTGGATCCTCGGGAATGTGTGGATTATATTCGGAAGATACTGCCGGAAATGGAGCTGCTTGCATGTGAGGAAATCACAAGTGATGAGTTTTACAAAGAAATGGTCCGGACAGAACGGAATAACTGGACGGAGTGCTATATCCGGTCAATGAAAGAGGACTTAAAGCTTGCTACGGAACCGGAGCACAGCTATTATGAACCTGTTGCGTATCAGGTAAGTGAACGGATTTACACGTCCCAAGATATGAACAGACAAAAGCAGTCAGAACAGATGCAGGAAATTATGGCATCGGAGAGTTTCTATGAAGAGATGGAGCGGATTTATGCTCTGGAAAATGAAAAACGTTTTGTTGGGCATCCCGTGCATTATCTGATCACAGCCGGGGACAAAGCGGCTGCGGATGATATGATTGATATTCTGATTCCAGCCCTTCTGGAGAATCAGAGACTGCTGAGTGGCAGGGCTTATGATGTACAGAAGATGACACATAAAGCAGAACAGGAAGGAAATTTTGAAAATATTTTCTCCGGTGCCAAAGGTGGTACGGTGATCTTAAGTCTGGAAGGTGAAAAGAGTACCGGAATGTATGCCACCGGCAATTATGATCTGGCGAAAGCACTTGGGAATAAGCTGAATGAGTATGGAAATTCTACCTTATTTATCTTTGTAGATATTTCCGGAAACCGCAGTGTATCGGATGATACGATAGCGGAAATTCTTTCCAATGCGGATCTGATTCAAATTCAGGAAGGCCAGGGAGATCTGAAGCGGGCGTCTGCTTATCTGAAACGTCTGGCGGAGAAAACGGAGTATCACGATTACACGATAGACGAGCTGACGCAGTATCTCCCGAAAGAGAAGAAGCTGTATTCGGTTTCGGATATTTATAACGCTTACAACCGCTGGTATGGCCGCGGATTGAAAACCCATATCTACAAGGCCTATAAGGAAAAAGACCTGATCAAAATTGAGCTGAAAAAGAAGACAGATAAGCCTTACCTGGAGCTGCAGAAAATGGTAGGCCTGTCGGAGGTAAAGAAAGTGACAGACGAGATTCTGGCGGCGGCCAAGATGCAGAAAATGCGGAAACAGATGGGTCTTTCGGGAGTTCAGTCATCCATGCATATGCTGTTTTCCGGAAATCCAGGGACAGCAAAGACAACCGTGGCGCGTCTGCTATCCCAGGTCTTGAAGGAAGAGGAAGTGCTGAAATATGGCCACATTGTAGAGTGCGGCAGACAGGATCTGGTCGGAAAATATGTCGGCTGGACGGCACAGATTGTTGAGAGTAAATTTCAGGCGGCGCGTGGCGGCATTCTGTTTATCGATGAGGCGTATTCTCTTGTAGAAGACAACCGCACGTATGGCGCCGAGGCGATCAATACCATTGTGCAGGAGATGGAGAATTACCGGGATGAGGTCATTGTCATTTTTGCAGGATATCCGGAGAAGATGAAGGAGTTTCTGGAGCAGAATGAAGGTCTTGCAAGCCGCATTGCCTTTCACCTGAATTTCCCGGATTACTCACCGGTAGAACTGACGCAGATTCTGGATCTGATGCTGGAAAAATCGGAATACCGGATGGACGAAAGAACAAGGGAAAAATGCTTTTCCATCTGCGCCGATGCCTGTCGGGAAGAAAATTACGGCAATGGACGGTTTGTCAGAAACCTGCTGGACCACGCTATCATGCGCCAGGCAGACCGCCTCATTCGGGAACATCAGAATGGTACGCTGGAAAAAGAGGAGGCCTGTCTTCTGACGGCGGACGATTTCGAGATGATCGGCCTGAAAAAGAAACCGCAGAGCCGGCAGATCGGATTTTGTGCCGGGTGAACAGCATAAAAAATCAGCAAAAAAAATTAAACCAGCGGTTAAGTGCAGAAAACGAAAGCATGTGATACAGTATATACATGAAGATTGCGGGAGTGCAAAGCACGTAGCAATCTGGTATCAAAGGGGTCAAAAAACCTTTTGCCCCCAACGTCTATATATAACAAAACACAGATATTCACAAAAAGACCAGAAAGGGGGAGTGAACACATGAAGTTAAGCGAGCTGTTGAATGTGTTGAAAACAGCAGAAACTGCGGAAGAGATGGATGTGAGACGAGAAGAAATCGCAGCGCTGATTCCGGCCGTACGAACCATGTTTGGCTATGATCAGAAGAACAGTGCACATCAGTATGACTTATGGATGCATTCCCTCCATGTGGTCTGCAATCTTCCGCGGAGGATGGAAAATGACATGGTCTATCTGGCGGCGCTGCTGCACGATATCGGAAAGCCGGAAGCGCAGTGCAGGGGAAAACGCGAGGGTGATCCGGACATGCATTACTACGGTCATCCCGAAAAAAGCATGGAAATCGTGCGCGACGTCGTGGTCCCGGAGCTGGACCGGCAGGGGTATGTGATTCCGTGTTTCGATGTACAGGAGCTCCTGTATTATGTGAAGTATCATGATGACCACGTCAGTGTGAAATTAAAGCACGTCAGACGCCATACGAAAATGGCCAGCTTTGCGATGTTTCAAAACCTGATGCTGCTACAGCTGGCAGATGCCAAAGCACATATCCAGATCCCTGTTATCGCCGAACGGGCAGAAATCTGCGGACGGCTTGCCGGGGAGGAAGGCAGACTTCTCTATCAGAAAATTCTGGATGGGGAGTAGGCTGATGAGCCGAAGCTGTAAAAAAACGCCCGTCAGCAAAGGCCGATGCAAAAATTTCCGTTGGGCAAAGCGCGCGGCAAATAAGAGGGTTCGACGGGCGAAAACACTGTGGGGAAAATCAAAAGCATTTCGAAAAATTTCTGAGACATGGGATATCTGCGACTGGAAATTTTACGGTGAGAGACCCTGAAATCCGAATCGGGAAGAAAAAAATCACTGGGGAAAATGCTATTACAGAAAATGATCTGGAAAAGATGCATGAAACCATGGATGAATTATGAATCAAGATCCCGAAAGGAAATCCTGAGCTGGGGACAGAAGACAGAAACACTAAAATAACAGAATAAGGCGGTAGTTTAACGGGCAAAACCTGTGCAGAAAAAAAGGGTTCATGTTTGTGGAACACACAGCAACTTTTTGAGGAGAATAGGGAGGCACAGAATGCAGGTTCAAGTCCTGCCCGCCTTACGCGAGTGAGGTAGCTTAAAAGAAAGAGCGCGAAAAAACGGTCATGTGCGTGACCGTAACGGCAAACTTTTTTCCAGTGGTAATGGCGAAGATGCCGGTTCAAATCCGGCCCTCACTCAGAAAAAAACAGAAGAGCAAACGAGAAAGAATGGAGTCCACAGATCCAGAAAAGGATGTATGGAGAAAACAGTGGAAGGAAAGGAGCGGCAGCGATGGATTTTGCAGAATGGATACGGGAGCAGGCGACAAAAACTTATACAGAAAATGGAGCAGCAGCACGGAACACAACCGGTGATGCGCGGCTGGATCTGTTTGCGACAATTGGATCCCTGCGCAGAGCGGATCCGGAAAGAATTGAGCTTCTGTTTGCGGAAGCATATCAGGCAGACCCGCTGTTCGCGTTGAAAATCCTGTTTTATGCGCGTGATATCCGGGAAGGTCTCGGCGAGAGACGTGTCTTTCGGATTCTACTACAGTATCTTGCCGAGTACCATCCGCAGGCAGTCATTGCCAACCTTGACCTGATTGGTGTTTTCGGCCGTTTTGACGACTGGTACTGCCTGATCGGACTGGCGTTGAGGACGAGATGTGGAGTGCCATGAAGCAGCAGCTGGAAGCAGATCTGAAAAACTTCCAGGAGGGAAAAAGCGTTTCCCTGCTTGCTAAATGGATCAAAACGGCAGACTCTAAAAATACGGAGACGAGAAAACTCGGCATTCTGACGGCGCAGAAACTCGGCTATCCGGTTTACAACTTCAAAAGAATCGTCCGTTCCCTGCGGAAATATATCGGTGTGCTGGAAGTGAAAATGTCAGAAGGAAAGTGGGAGGAGATCGTTTACCCGGAGGTCTCCGGAAGAGCCATGATGATTTACAGGAACGCATTTCGAAAACATGATGAAAAGCGTTTTAACCAGTATCTGGCGAAGGCACTGGATGGAAAAGAAAAGATTCATGCGGAGACGCTGTACCCGTACGATCTCGTGGAAAAAGTTCTGTATGGACGTCAATGGAATCAGGTATTGGAGGCGCAGTGGAGGCAGCTGCCGGATTATGTGGCGCAGGAAACGAATGCAATTGTCATTGCAGATGTTTCCGGTTCCATGAGTGGAAGACCCTTGGCGACATCCATTGGTCTTGCTATTTACTTTGCAGAGCGGAACCGGGGCGCTTACCACAATCTTTTCATGACGTTCAGCCAGAAGCCGGAATTTGTTTCTCTGAGAGGGGAAACCCTGTTGCAGAAAATCAAATACGTCGAGCGTACGGAATGGGGGATGAATACTAATCTTCAGGCTGCATTTGAGCGGGTTCTGGAAACAGCGATGGATCACGATGTACCGCCGGAAGAAATGCCGAAAGCGCTGATCGTTGTATCTGACATGGAGATCGACAGATGCGGAGACCGCAATTGGATGTTTTATGATCATATGAAAGAAAAGTACGAGTATTGCGGCTACCAATTGCCGAATATTATTTTCTGGAATGTAGACAGCCGAAACGATATTTTCCATGCCGACAGTCGGAGAAAAGGTGTCCAGCTATACAGCGGCCAGTCGGTTACGACATTCCAGAATCTCCTGAACAATATTGACAGCACACCGGTCAAATCGATGGAAAAAGTGATTGAGAGCGAGCGGTACGCATGCGTCAGAACTGGAAATGCGGCATGAAAATGTTAAAGTTAGCAGTATGGATAGAAAGCTTTCAAAAGATGTAAAGCTGATATTGGAAAATAGAATGTAGAAGAATAAAGGAAAAGAGGACACTATGGCATCAAGCATGATTCACTTGGCAATTGTACAGGAGATGAGAAAGAAAGTCTCGTTTCGAGATATCAACGCCTGTTCCTTGGGGTGATTCTGCCGGATGGGGCGGTGGCGGGAAATAGCCATTTAAAGAAGAAAATCTGCGAAAATACCAGATACACATACGATCTCGAATTTTTCCGCGACAGATACGGGAAATACATGGAGAAGGATGATTTATATCTCGGCTATTATCTTCATCTGATCCAGGATATGCTATATCGGAGATTTATGTATGGGGAGCATGGCTGGAATTCGAGCGTTCCTGGAAATGTAGAAAAACTGCATCGGGACTACGAGATATTAAATGAATATGTTTCGAAAAAATATGGACTTTTCCAGGAAATGATCCAGGAGCTGGATCTTACAGAAGAGCCATTGGCACAGCTTGCTGAATTCGATGTGAAAGGTCTTATAAAAGAAGTCCGCGGGGAATTCGTCCAGAGAAAAGAAGAGAAATTGTCCATCCTTACCAGACAAATGGCCAACGAGTACATCGTACGCGCGACGGAATTCTGCGTGGAAGAGCTAAAGGCACTGTCCAAAGGGAAATCAGGTCTGGACAGTACTGTGTGGAGCTGGGAAAAACCAGAAAACATATCACATGAAAAATTAAACCAGAAGTTAAATGCAAAAATCGAAAATATGTAATATAGTATATACAGAACAAAGCACGGACATTCACAAAAAGAACAGAGACGTGCAGAAAGCAGGAATGCAGCAGACACATTTATGAGTGCAGACCGCAGGCATACAATGTGGGATGTATGAAGCCATGGATGAATTATGAACCAAGGTCTCTGAAGGAAATCCTGAGCTTTAGAGAGAAGGCTGAGGCAGGAAAATAGCATCTCCACCGATGATATAAAGCAAGTCAGAGTGGAACAGCATTTGATACACATCAGTATCCACAAAAAATGTGGCTGAAAATAAGGCGGTAGTTTAACGGGCAAAACCTGTGCAGAAAAATGTTTCATGTTTGTGGAACGTACAGCAAATTTTTCGTAGAGGATAAGGCACAGAATGCAGGTTCAAGTCCTGCCCGCCTTATGCGATTGAGATAGCTCAAAAGAAAGGAGCGGCAGCGATGGAACAGATCATCGAAAGCGAGCGGTATGCGTGTGTCAGAACAGGGATGTGGAAGAAAAGATGTAAAGTTGTGATTGGAAAACAGGATGTAGGAGAATAAAAGAAAAACGGACGCTGCGTTTCAAAGATGAAGCAGTGTCTGTTTTTTACTATATGTAAGATACCGGGGTCAAAGGGGTCAAAAAGCCTTTTGACCCCAACATCTATTTAAGAAAAGTTGACAGTTGAAAAATTATCCAAAATACTCTCCCGCCAGTTCCTTAAACGCCGGCAGTGCCCGCTTAATCTGCGCAGTAGTAACGCAGTAAGCAATCCGCACGAATCCCGGTGCACCGAAGTCATCGCCGGGTACAAGAAGAAGTTCGTACTTTTTCGCTTTCTCACAGAACGCATACGCATCCGGTTCCGGAGTTTTCATGAAGAGATAGAAAGCGCCGTCCGGGTGAACGCAGGTGAAGCCGTAGGCGGTTAATGAATCATACAGCAGATCGCGGTTTTTCTTGTAGACCGAAAGATCCGAAACCTGTCCTGCGCATTTGGCGATGACGTGTTGGATCAGGCTTGGTGCGCAGACGAAGCCGAGGGCGCGTCCGGCACCGCAGACGGCTGCGTAGATGGTTCTTGCATCATCGACCTCATCCGGAACGAGAACGTAGCCGATACGCTCGCCCGGCAGGGAGAGGGATTTGCTGTAGGAGTAGCAGACCAGCGTGTTTTTGTAATATTTTGTCAGATACGGAACTTCCACGTCTCCGTAGACAAGCTCGCGGTACGGTTCATCAACGATCAGATAAATCGGATGGCCGTATTCGGCAGATTTTGCTTCCAGAAAAGCAGCGAGCTTCTGAATGCTTTCTTCTGTGTAGACAACGCCGGACGGATTGTTCGGGGAATTGACGAAAACACCTTTGGTGTGCGCTGTGACAGCGGCCGAGAGGCGGTCAAAGTCGATCTGGAACGTGGAAGAATCAGTCGGCGTTTCGATCATGGCTGCGCCTGCAGATTCGATGAAAACACGGTATTCCGGAAAGTACGGGGTAAATACGATATACTCGTCGCCCGGAACGGTTAAAGCGCCAAGGACGATGCGGAGCGAAGCGGCTGCACCGCAGGTCATATAGAAGTTGTCGGCGTGGAACGTGGTACCAAAGCGTTTGTTCAGGTCGGCTGCAACGGCGGCGCGGGTATCGGCATCGCCCTGCGCGGAGGTGTAGCCGAAGAGATAGTAATCGTCTTTGGAATCGAGCAGCTCCTTGATGGTCTCATGAACGGAGGCCGGAGCCGGCACGTTTGGGTTTCCGATACTGAAATCAAAGACGTTTTCTGAGCCGATCTCGGCAGCGCGTTTTTTACTGTATTCGAAAATTTCGCGGATTACCGATTTTTTTGTGCCGAGAGTTACCATTTTTTCTGAAATCATGTGTCAATCCTCCTGAAGTAAATTGTTTGCCGCTGTTTTAAATGAACTGTAAATATTATTCTTTTTTCTGCTTTTTCCTTATTTTAGCAGACAAAGACTGAATTGTAAATGCAGCATTTTCGGTCTCATGCTCCCGCAGGCTGAAAAGATGGCGGAAGCACACCACGAGTGATACCAGCAGACTGCCGAGCCGCACGGACGGAAGAAAGCGGGAAATTTGTGCGGCAACGGCAAACCCGGAGAACGAAACGATCGAGCGCAGACTGTGTGGCTGGATAATGAGAATCAACGAAAACGTCAGATAAAACGCCGCCAGAAGAAGCGCCGGCCGCAGATCCGGCAGGAGGCCGAGCAGCACGCCGAACGAGACAGAGATCGCCTTTCCGCCTTTCGCAGGCTGCAGAAACGGCCATGCGTGTCCGGCCACCGGGGCGAGCAGAATCAGGGCGAAAATCCAGGAACCCATCGAAACAGCGGAACTGTGCGCCGCCAGAAACACCGGCAGAAATCCCTTCCCGATATCGCACAGGACGCAGAGCAGTCCAATCCGCGGTCCGGCCACTGAAAAGGCGTTGAAGGCACCGGGATTCTGATCTTCATTCACAGTTCGGACATCCACGTGGCAGAAGTATTTTGGAATCAGGTACGAATACAGTACGCTGCCCGAGAGGTACCCGAAGAAACTATAAAACAAATAAGCAGTAAGCATCATAAGCAGTTACTCCGAAACTAATTTTTCCAAAAGGTGTGTAATTGACGTTCCCGCCTGCGGATGGCTGTTTTTTCGCTGGGCATCGCGCATCGCAATCTGACGTGCATCATCGCAGGCAAGCGAAATACCGGCCTCTGCCAGCTCTTTCTGATGTGCGCCGGTCACGGACATTCCGCGTGAGACAAAAAAAGCACGGTTTTTTGTTTCGCAACCCGGAATCGGATCAGTGTGGACGAGCGGAACGCGCCGCACAGCGGCCTCGGTACTGCTTAAGCCCCCGGGCTTTGTAAACAGCACATCGGCAGCGGCCATATATTCCGCAACGTGGCGTGTAAAACCGATGATATGTACATTTGGGTTCTTATGGAACTGCAGCCGGAGCGAACGCATCCGTTTTTTATTATTTCCGCAGATGATCACAGCCTGTTCGCCGTTTTCCAGCCGGGAAACGAGTTCATGTGCGAGCAGATGCACTTTGCCGAATCCCATACTGCCGCTCATGACGAGAAACAGCGGAGGATTCTCGGGAAGACCGAGATGGCGGCGCACATCCTCTTTGGATGCAGGGCGCGCAAATGCGGGCCGCACCGGAATACCGAGAGGAAGCAGTTTTTCTTCCGGGATACCGCAGGATGCAAACTCCGGGATCAGATCCTTGTGCGGAACCACATAGTAATCGCAGTTCGTCTCTTCCCAGAACGGAATGCACGCGTAATCGGTGGCAACGGCAACGCAGGGAATCGTCAGCCGTCCTTTCTGTTTCATCCAGGTCAGTGTTTCCGCCGGATAAAGATGTGTGGTGACAACGGCATTAAAATGGTTTTGATCAATATAATCTGCAAGCGCATTTCCAAGCCGCGCATTTGCATAGTAAACGGGGGATTTCCAGGGAAATTTCCGTACCAGCTCACCAAGCTGATAGAGTGCGCCGAAGCCGGCCGGAAAAACGGAGACGAGCTTCACATAAGCTCCGCCGACCAGTGCGGAGGTATGCTTTCGCCCGAGGCTCATCAGATCCAGAACCTCGGCTTCGTGGTGATAAAAATTCAGACTTTCTTTTAATGCAGAGGCCGCAGCATTGTGGCCACCGCCAGTATTGCAGGATAAAATCAGTACCTTCATAAGAAAACTCCATTCTTTTGTTGTATCCCAAAGAGAACCTGAAAAAGGGGATGCCGATGATTTGTTTTCAGACACGCTTTAGTATAGAACGCTGTTATTTTTCGGACAATCCACAAAATGAGAAAAGTGTCTGATATAACAGAAAAGCGACAGACAGCAGAAACACCGGGGAGACGCAGAGGGAGCATCCACCTACGGATCAAGATATTGAGAGAAAGGAAAGAAACGACGAATGCCTGAAAAATTGGCAAAATAGAATAAAATCAAAAGAAAAAGAAACGAAAAACAGGATAAAATGCTGAAAAATCAATTGACATCCACTCCAAAACTTCGTATCATAAAGACAGAATGGGGCGCGTTCGGAAAGCGATCTGCGCACCGGAAAATACAGGAGGTAAGCTTAAAATGGGTAAATGGCAGAGAAGTCTTTACCAGCCGGTTCTGCCGCTGGGAAAAGACGGAAAAAGGGTAACAGGAAGCGCTGAACATATCGCACTTTCCAGAAAAGCAGCAGGCGAGGGTATGGTTCTGGTAAAAAACGAGAACGACACACTGCCGCTCGCAAAAGGCACAAAGGTAGCCTTATTCGGAAAAGGAACGATTGATTACGTAAAAGGCGGCGGAAGCGGTGACGTTACGGTCGAGTATATCCGCAACTTCTACGAAGGCATGAAGATCAAAGAAGCCGAGGGGGAGGTTTCTCTGTTCCATGAACTTCCGGAATTCTATGAGAAAAATGTAAAAGAACAGTATGCTGCAGGTGCTGTACCGGGCATGACAAGAGAGCCGGAAGTACCGGACGAGCTGGTACAGAAAGCAAAAGCATATACCGATACCGCAATCATCACCATCTGCCGCTTCTCCGGCGAGGGCTGGGACCGCAAATGCCAGATCACCGAGGAAGGCTATGAGCTGTTTGAGGATGAGAAAAAACAGATCGAGCTGAGCGCCAGCATCTTCGAAAACGGCGACTTCTGCCTGACAAACGGCGAAGCAGCCATGGTAGAAAAAGTAAAAGCAAACTTTAAAAATGTCATCGTTGTCATGAACGTCGGCGGTATGGTTGATACCAGCTGGTTCAAAGACTGCAAAGAGATTCCGGCGGTGCTGATGGCATGGCAGGGCGGCATGGAAGGCGGCCTCGCGGCAGCGGACGTTGTAACAGGCGACGTCAACCCATCCGGTAAACTGGTTGATACCTACGCAGCAACCCTCGAGGATTATCCATCCACCGAGAACTTCCATAAATCCGTTTATTACGTGGATTACAACGAGGATATCTACGTTGGTTACCGTTATTTCGAGACGATTCCGGGCGCAGCGGAGAAGGTCAATTATCCGTTCGGCTTCGGTCTTTCCTACACCAGCTTTGAGACAGAAGTTCTGGGGGCAGAAGAGAAGGATGGAAAGATTGTTGTAAAAGCAGCTGTTACCAACACCGGAAAACGTGCCGGAAAAGAAGTTGTACAGCTCTACTATGGCGCACCGCAGGGCAAGCTTGGCAAGCCGGCCAAAGAGCTTGGCGCTTACCGGAAAACAAGACTGCTGCAGCCAGGCGAGACACAGAGAGTCGTTCTTTCCTTTACAGTGGAAGATATGGCATCTTTTGATGACCTTGGAAAGGTTGCAAAATCTGCCTATGTTCTTGAGGCAGGAAGCTACGTCTTCTACGTTGGAAACAATGTAAGAGATGCGAAGAAACTGGACTTCACCTACGATCTGGCAGAGGCAGAAGTGACTGCACAGTACACCAGCCTTGCCGCTCCGCATAAGCTGGAAAAACGTCTCCTTGCGGATGGAACCTACGAAGCGCTTCCGACCGATAACGGCCCTGTCGAGGAAGAAGGACTGGAGCGTCAGGATAAGCTGACTCTGGAAGGCTTCCTCCCGGCAGTCAAAGCACAGGAGAGAAAGAGCTTTGGCGAGCTTATGGAAGCAGCAAAGACGAATCCGAACCTGATGAATGTGGTCGAAGGAAAAGAAACGCTCGACGAGTTTGTAGATAAGCTTCCGACAGAAGCACTCATTCATCTGCTCGGCGGTCAGCCGAACACAGGAGTTGCCAACACGTTTGGCATGGGAAATCTGCCTGAGTACGGCATCCCGAATATCATGACCGCAGACGGACCGGCAGGCCTTCGCATTCAGCCGCAGTGTGGCGTCAACACGACCGCATGGCCGTGTGCAACATTGCTTGCCTGCACCTGGGATCCGGAGCTGATCGAAGAGATCGGTAAAGCCGGCGGAGAGGAAGTCAAAGAAAACAATATCGGCATCTGGCTGACCCCGGCTGTCAACATTCACAGAAGCCCGCTCTGCGGAAGAAACTTTGAGTATTATTCCGAGGATCCGCTTGTAGCCGGAAAATCCGGTGCGGCAATGGTACGCGGTATGCAGTCCGAGCATATCGGGGCAAGTGTGAAACACTTCTGCTGCAACAACAAAGAAACAAACCGAAAAGACAGCGATTCCCGCGTTTCCGAGCGTGCGCTGCGTGAGATTTACCTGAAAGCCTTCGAAATCATCGTAAAAGAGGCAGATCCATACACAATCATGTCGTCCTACAACCTGATCAACGGCGTTCAGGCATCTGAGAACAAGGATCTTTTGACCGGTATTCTGCGCGGTGAGTGGGACTTTAAGGGAATGGTAACGACCGACTGGTGGACCCACGGCGAGCATTACCGCGAGACAAAAGCCGGAAATGATATCAAGATGGCAAACGGATACGAGGAGCGCGTACAGGAGGCATTTGAGAAGGGATACATCACCCGCGACGAAATCGCTCTTTGTGCAAAACGAATCCTGACCATGATTCTTCGCATGGACTGATGTGGATGCATGTGAATAAATAAAGAAAAGTGTGGATAACGCATAAAAAATCGTATGCTGTTGTGGAAAAAGCAACAGCATACGATTTTTTTACTTACACGGCAATGATCTAAGATCCGTATTTTAACAGGACCCTGGCAACCGCAGCTCACGAAAAGTCTTTTGCAGAAACGCTCCGGGAAAGAAACCTGTTTTCAGGCAGTAGCCTTCTGTAGCTCTGCCATGATCTTAAATTCCCGCACGACCATAACGATGCTGACTGATGCGGCTGCAAGGTCTGCAATCGGTGCAGTGTACATCACGCCGTCAATGCCGAAGAGATACGGAAAAATCAGCAGCAGCGGAAGCAGGAAAATAATCTGTCTCGTCAGCGAAAGAAAAATACCCTTCTTCGGTGCTCCGATTGAGGTAAAGAAATTCGAGCTGACCGGCTGGATACCGTTCAGGAATGTGAAAAACAGGAAAATGCGGAAGTACCGCTCTGCAAAATGCAGGTACTCTTCTGAACCGGAACCAAAAATGCCGATAATCTGGCGCGGAAAGAACTGGAAGCAGAGGAAGGCGACGATGGAAATGGCAGTCGCCGCAAAAACTGCTTTTTTATAGGCGTCCTTCACGCGGTCATATTTCTGCGCACCGAAGTTGAAGCTGACAATCGGCTGAAGTCCCTGGGAAATGCCGATGACAAAGGAGAAGAACAGCATATTCACCTTTGAAATAATGCCGGCGCATGCAAGCGGAATGTCGCTTCCATAGACGGAATTGGAACCGTAGTGGGTCAGTGTGTTGTTCATAACGATCTGAACGACCATCATTGCCACCTGGTTGAACGCAGGAGTTGCACCAAGCGCAGCAATCCGTGTCCAGCAGGCCATGTTCGGTTTCAGATCGGAAAGAGAGAGCGGCAGCGTCTTAAAACCGCGCAGATAGAAGACAACGAGCGCGAACGATAAAATCTGTCCGGTGATCGTGGCGAGCGCTGCACCTGCCATGCCCATGTGGAAAACGAAGATGAACAGCGGGTCGAGAATCGTGTTGACGATCGCGCCGACCAGGTTGCACAGCATGGAAAATTTCGGGCTGCCATCGCGCGGATCAGGTTGGAGCCGCCGATTGTGACGATCAGAAACGGGAAGCCGATGGAGGTGATTCTGGTGTAAGTACAGGCGTAATCAATGACGTCCGGTGTTGCACCAAAGAGAAGCATCATCGGGCGCAGAAAAAGCTGAACGGCAACGCAGAGAATCACACCGAGGATTGCCAGCATGGAGATGGCACTTCCAACATAAGATTTCGCGTGCTCCGGCTCTCGTCTGCCCATGCAGAGATTGAAGTTTGCAGCACCGCCGATGCCGCAGAGCAGACCGATGGATGTGCAGACCATGCTGAGTGGGAACGCTACGTTGGTCGCTGCGTTTCCGAGCACGCCGATGCTGTGACCGATAAAGAGCTGGTCTACCATGTTATAGAGGGCGCTGACGAGCATCGCGATGACGCTCGGAATCGCAAAACGCCGCAAAAGAGAGCTGACCGGTTCCGAGCCGAGAGGATTTTCGGAAGGTTTCATAGAGGGTATCTCCTTTCAAATGAGGTAAAAGTTCATCGTTTGTATCGGGTGAACATTCCCGGAAAAACTCCGAGACTATATAGTATACCATAGAAAGAAAACAGAAAACAAGAGGGTGACCGCTATTTTCAGGAAGTGTAACAGAATCGTAGCAGAACTCTCTGCATTTTTAAAAAAGGGATTGACAAAAATGAAATATTAACCTATATTGAAACAAGGTTAACAATTCGAAAGCAGAAAGAATTGGATACAAGAACCTGCGAGGAGGATTTACATTCATGAAAAAATCAAAACTTACAACAAAACAGATTGTACTGACCGGCATGATGACGGCAGTGCTTGCGGTACTGTCCATTGTGACGATTCCGCTTCCGACCGGCGTTCCGGTGACGCTGCAGACCTTTGCAATGGCATTTTGCGGCTACGTGCTTGGCTGGAAATTGGGAGGTGCATCGTCCGCTCTTTATCTGATCCTCGGCGCAATCGGCGTTCCGGTTTATGCCGGCATGAGCGGTGGATTCGGCGCTCTTCTCGGACCGGCCGGCGGCTTTATTTTCGGATTTATTCCGATGGCAATGCTCTGCGGTGCCGGAATTAAAAAAGGCTTCCCGGGCAAACCATTCGTTCTTGGAATCGCAGGTCTTGCGGTATGTCACGCATTCGGTGTGGTACAGTTTTCTATTGTAACAGGAAACACGATCCCGGCTTCCTTCCTGGCAGTTTCCGTTCCGTACATCGTAAAAGATGTGATTTCCGTTGTAGTAGCTGAAATTCTCGGTGCAGCCGTTCGAAAAGCACTGTCAGCAGCTCATGTAATGAACTACGGAACCGCAGCATAATCACAGAGCGTTTCTGAAAAACCAAAAGATAAAAACAAGAGACAGGCATCCTGACAATCTGCCAGGTGTCTGTCTTTTTCTGTTTTGTCAAGCGGATATTCGCAATCCGCTTCGCTACTTGCCTGATTCGGTTAAAGTATTCCGCAGCAGCAGCGGTTATTTGAAAACGTGCAAAATGCATTTCATACAGTTTCAAAATTTTAATGAATTCCTAAGAAAGAGGCAAGAAGGCGTTAAGGGAGATATGGTAGGATAGAAAGCAGGAAAGAACAACAAAGGGGTTTGAAACCATGAGAAAAAGAACACGAAAACACCGGGGAACAGCGGGAAAAATGGTTGGAGGTTTTCTGGCATTTTTCTGCCTGATCCTGCTGACGGCCGGAATGTTCTGGGCAATCCAGGGATATGTTTCCTATCAGAAGGCAGTGAAGGAAAAGTCGCTCGCGCAGGCAGTAGAGGAAGCCAGAAGCGGAGCACAGTGGGCTTCTCTTGAACAGGTGCCGGATCTGTACAAAAAAGCGGTGCTTGCTGTTGAGGATCATCGGTATTACACACATCACGGGATAGACTGGATCAGCATGGCGCGGGCCGTTGTACATGATATCCGCGTGATGAAACCGGAGCAGGGAGGCAGTACCATCACACAGCAGCTGGTAAAAAACATGTATTACGATCAGAATAAGACATTTGCCAGGAAAGCGGCAGAGGCGTGGACGGCACTCTATGTGGAACGGCAGCTTTCGAAAGAAGAAATTCTGGAATTGTACATCAATACCATCTATTTCGGGGATGGCTACTATGGACTGAAAGAAGCATCGCTTGGCTACTTCGGGAAAGAACCGCAGGAGCTGACCGACAGCGAAGCCGTTCTCCTCGCCGGAATCCCGAATGCACCGTCCGCCTACGCACCGTCGCGCCACGCGGATCTGGCGCTGCAGCGGGAAAAGCAGGTGCTGGCGGCAATGGTAAAATATGGATACCTGGAACAAAGTGAGACGGACAGCCTGCTGTGGGATGCGGCAGCCGATCCGGTTCTGGCACGATAGAAAGAAAAGTGAGGAAAAAAGAATGGGAAAACTGATCAGACTGGGGGCAACAGCGCTGTCCATGATTGGAATTTTGGTGATGATTCTCTGTGTGCAGGCGGCGATTTTATTTGTGAGGCTGTGCATCCGAAGAAAGCAGAAAAAAATTGAGCTGAAATAAGAGAAAGAAAAATGCGAGCAGAATTGCCGGAAGAAAAACGGTGATTCTGCTCGCGTTTTTTTCTGTGAGCAATCCGATTGCGTTTCCGCCGGGAAAAAGGTATAATGAAAAACAGGCAAAGAAATGGTAAAACAGACAGCTTTTGAGGAAAAATAAATGGAACAGAAAGACAGCGCAGAACGGATTTTAAAACAGATTCCCTATGAGATCGTGTATTCCGTCCGCAAAACGCTCGCCGTTCAGGTCAAAGCGGATGGAAGCGTGGTGGTGCGCGCACCGAAACGGATGGCAAAATACAAAATCGAAGCATTCTTAAAAGAAAAACAGGATTGGATTCACACACACCGGGAAAAAGCGTTGGCGGCCGCAGAGCAGAAAGCAGCGAACCGTCTGACGGAAGCAGAACGAAAAGCGGCGGTTAAACGTGCGGCGCAGATGCTGGTGGAAAAGACGGCACATTTTGCAAAAGAGATGGGCGTAACGTATGGCAGAATCACAATTCGTGAGCAGAAAACCCGCTGGGGCAGCTGCAGCAGCGCCGGAAACCTGAACTACAACTGGAAACTGGTGCTGATGCCGGGGCGCGTGATGGATTACGTCGTTATCCACGAGCTGGCGCATCGGAAAGAGATGAACCATTCCGCGCGGTTTTACGCGGTGGTGGCACAGCAGATGCCCGATTACAAAGTGTGGCAGAGCTGGCTGAAGGAGCATGGAAGAGAGTACTGAAAAAGAGAGGCAAAACAAATGATACTGACCGAAGAAAAAACATATATCATCAATGTGACGGAAGTCGATACCGACGCAGAGCTCGGTTTAAATAAGAAAGATATTATGATCAAATACACGAATCTGGAGCTGCTGCACGCGGTTCTTGCAAGCACGATGCCGTACGGCCGTCTGTCGGCGCGCTACCGCGGAAAACGGAAGGCGGAGCTGCAGTCACGGATTGCGATGGTGGAGAGTGTGCTCGAAACACGCGGCGACCAGCTGGCAAAAGCGGAGCAGATTATGTATCTCGACACGGCGGAGCGCAGTGCAATCTGTCATTATCTCGGCATCATCTACACGCGGCTGATTGCGCAGAAGCTGTACGGAATTGACTGTATGGTACCGCTGAACCTGATCGAGCAGCCGGGGGAGAAAAAATTTGTAAAATACAACGGTGCATACCGCCAGGATCTGATCGGATACGGAAAGCAGAACGCATGGAGCGTCTGGGAGCCGGTCGGCAGGAGCGAGAACAGCCAGGCGGCCTTTGGAAACGGATGCCGGGCGGCGTCGGAGATCGAGAAGATCAATGAAAATCCGCTGGCGAAGAGCGCGGCGTGCATGACGTATTACGAGAGAGGCTATCTGAATGCCGTTGTAAAAGAGCCGGAGCGGACCGGGGACGGGACACTTTGGTTTCCAGAGGAGAATTATTTCAAGGCATATTATCAGCCGTTTTTCGAGCTGTTTGCGGACGAACAGCCGGGTAAGCTGTACGGAAGCAGCGGCGGCTTTGAACTGGAGCTGACTCTGCCGTGGACGGAGGAAGGAAAACGCGGCTTCCGCCATCTGCAGATCGGAACGGATCAGGTGACGATTGCATTGATGCGGGAAGGGAAGTACGATCAGATCTTAAAGCGGATGGAAAACGTTTTGGATTTATCAAAAGAGTGCAGATTCTGCGGGGAAGACGGCATCTGGGTAGGCGCAGAGTAAATGTCATCGGAAGTGCCGAAGCTGCCGGGGATGATGGTACACAGATTCTGTGTGGGAAAAACGAAAAAGAAAGGACAAGAGCAATGGCAAAAGAAATGGAAACTCCAAAGGACGAAGGGCTGCAGGGGAATGAAACGATAGAGGAAGCAATTCTGGGACTGCAAAAGGAGCCGACGCCGGAACTGCTGGCACACGTGATGACGGTAATCCGCCGCAGAATGAAAGAGGGCGGACAGGCGATTCTTTCCGTGGAACCGCCATCCGGCGACGATCAGATCCGGATCGGAACGGTAAAGAGCGCAGACGGAAAAGTCTGGTGGGCCGCGTTTACGAGCTTTGATGAGGAATTAAAGGGGAGCAGCAGCGTGAAATCTACGTTTCTCGTGAGTCTGGAACAGCTGATCCACATGGCATCCGAAACAAAGGAGATCAGCGGTGTGATTTTCAATCCGTGGAACCGCACGATCATGCTGGATCATACGCTGCTTTCGATTATCATCGGGGAAGAGAACGCGGGGCACTGAATTGCCGAAAGGAAAAAAGCAAGCACAGAAAGACTCCGAAGGTACATTATTATTTTAAGGAGGTTTTACATCATGGAAGGTTTTCAGGTAACAGAAATCGGAGAAAAAATTTACTGTATTCTTGACGCGGGAAATTCGTCGTTCTATGTGGTAGAAGGAGAAGAGAAAGCGGCTGTGATTGATACCGGCATCACAGCAGGCGCAAAGATTCTGCCGGTGATAAGGGAGCTGACAGATAAGCCTCTGCTGCTGGTTATCACGCATGCGCACCCGGATCACATGTATCACATCGATGAGTTCGACGAAATTTACATGTGCCACGAGGAAAAGAAAATGGACCCGGAGACGCTCGTGATGCTGACGGCGGGAAAACTAAAACCGTGGGAAGAGATTCATGATATCCGTACGGATTCGGTCATTTCGCTTGGCAGCACAGAACTTACCATCTGTCAGGCTCCGGGCCATACGCCGGGCAGTGTTGTCGTGCTGGAGACGAAACAGAATTACCTGTTCACCGGAGATGCGATCGGAAGCGGCTGCGGTGTCTGGATGCAGGTGCCGGGCGGAACGAGCCTGGAAGAGTATTACGATGGTCTGGTTGGTCTGATGGCGTGGCTGGTGAAAAAGGGCGGCCGCATGAAATTCTTCGGCGGTCATCACACGCAGGTGTTTGAATCGACGGCGCATCCGGTTTACAATCCGCTCAGCCTCGGTGTTCTCGCAGATCTCATCGACCTTGTGGATCAGGTGATCCACGGCGAAAACCTAGGACGGCCAAGCAATGCGAAGCCGTTTTCGAAAGAACAGGTCCGCTACGCGTCGTACGGCCGCGCAGAAATGCAGTACTGTGCATCGCGGATTCACCGAAAATAAGCGCGTGAAATCTTAAAACTTTCATAAGAAGAAAGGTTTTTGCCCGCGGCGGCTTGACAAAATAAAAAAACGCGATTATGATAAATGCAGTTTCTATTCCAACAGAAAAAGAAAAGGTTATGAGGAAGAGGAGTACATGGCAGGCCCCAAAAGAGAGGATGGTTCACCGGCTGAAAGGCTGTCCGGGAAGGTGGTCATGGAAGGTAGCTTCTGAACCGGAGAGCTGAAAAGCACAGAAGATGTGATGATTAGGTTCTCACGCATGAGTCACGTTACAGACTCCGAAACGAGATACAAATTAAGGTGGTACCGCGGAATTTTCGCCCTTTGCATGCATGTTATGTGTATGTGAAGGGCGTTTTTGATTTAAGACAAGCCTCTGCGGGAATAAATACCACAATACACCAAACATAAAAGGAGGATCTCATGAGCAAAGAACTCGCAAAGACCTACGATCCGAAGGGACTCGAGGACAGACTGTATCAGAAATGGCTGGATAAAGGATATTTCCACGCCACTGTAAACCCGAACAAAAAACCGTTTACCATTATGATGCCGCCTCCGAACGTAACCGGACAGCTTCACATGGGCCATGCACTCGACAACACCATGCAGGATATTCTCTGCCGTTTCAAACGGATGGAGGGATATGAAGTCCTCTGGCAGCCGGGAACCGACCATGCGGCGATTGCAACCGAGGTAAAAGTTACCAATATGCTCAAAGAGCAGGGCATCGACAAAGATGAAATCGGACGCGAAAAATTCCTGGAGCACTGCTGGGAGTGGAAGAAAGAGTACGGCGGACGCATCAACAGCCAGTTAAGAAAGATCGGCTCCTCCGCAGACTGGGAGAGAGAACGCTTCACCATGGACGAGGGATGCTCCAAAGCCGTAGAAGAAGTATTCTGCCGTCTGTATGAAAAAGGATGGATCTACAAAGGAAGCCGCATCATCAACTGGTGCCCGGTATGCCAGACTTCCATCTCCGATGCAGAGGTTGAATATCAGGAGCAGGCAGGCCACTTCTGGCACATCAACTACCCGGTAGTTGGAGAAGAAGGCCGCTTCGTAGAAATCGCAACGACCCGTCCGGAGACTCTGCTCGGCGATACTGCCGTAGCTGTCAATCCGGAGGATGAAAGATACACCGATATTGTAGGAAAAATGCTGAAACTGCCGCTGACCGACCGTGAAATCCCGGTTATCGCAGATGCTTACGTAGACAAAGAGTTCGGAACCGGATGCGTTAAAATTACACCGGCACACGACCCGAACGATTTTGAGGTAGGAAAACGCCACAACCTCGAAGAGATCAACATCTTAAACGATGACGGAACCATGAACAACAAGTGCGGCAAATACGCCGGCATGGACCGCTACGAGGCAAGAAAAGCCATGGTAGAGGATCTCGAAAAGCTTGGTCTTCTGGTAAAGGTTCAGGATCACGTTCATAACGTAGGAACTCACGACAGATGTAAGACAACCGTAGAGCCGATGATCAAACCGCAGTGGTTTGTAAAAATGGCGGATATGGCTGCCGCTGCCAGCGAAGCAGAGAAGAACGGCGAAGTAAACTTCATCCCGGACCGCTTCAGCAAAATTTATCAGAACTGGCTGAATAACATCCATGACTGGTGTATTTCCCGTCAGCTCTGGTGGGGCCACCGCATCCCGGCTTACACCTGTGATGACTGCGGCGAGATCACCGTTGTAAGAGGCGGAATGCCGGAAAAATGCCCGAAATGCGGCAGCACCCATCTCACCCAGGACCCGGATACCCTGGACACCTGGTTCAGTTCTGCTCTGTGGCCGTTCTCCACGTTAGGATGGCCGGAGAAAACACCGGAATTTGATTACTTCTATCCGACCGACGTACTCGTAACCGGATACGACATCATCTTCTTCTGGGTTATCCGTATGGTATTCTCCGCACTGGAGCAGACCAAACAGGTTCCGTTCCACCACGTACTGATCCACGGACTCGTTCGTGATTCCCAGGGACGCAAGATGAGTAAATCCCTCGGAAACGGTATCGATCCGCTCGAAGTCATTGACAAATACGGTGCAGATGCTCTCCGTCTGACTTTGATGACCGGTAATGCACCTGGAAACGATATGCGTTTCTACTGGGAGCGTGTAGAAGCCAGCCGTAACTTCGCAAACAAAGTATGGAACGCTTCCAGGTTCATCATGATGAACCTGGAAAAAGCAGAAGTTCCGTCTGAAATGCCAAAAGACAAACTGACACTGGCAGATAAATGGATTCTTTCTAAGGTAAACACGCTGGCAACGGAAGTAACGGACAACATGGACCGCTACGAGCTCGGTATCGCCGTACAGAAGGTTTACGACTTTATCTGGGAGGAGTTCTGCGACTGGTACATCGAGATGGTAAAACCGCGTCTGTACAGCGAGACCGACGAGACGAAGGGCGCTGCACTGTGGACCTTAAAAACCGTTCTTGGCAATGCATTAAAGCTGCTGCATCCGTTTATGCCGTTCATCACAGAGGAAATCTACTGCACACTGAATCCGGACGAGGATTCCATCATGATCGCCGCATGGCCGAAAGAGACCGAAGACTTTGCATACGCAGAGGATGAGGCAGCCGTTGAGATGATGAAAGAGGCGGTAAGAAGCATCCGTGGTGTCCGCACCAGTATGAACGTACCGCCGTCAAAGAAAGCAAGCGTATTCGTTGTAACGGAAGATGCTGCTGTACAGGAAACCTTCAAAAACGGTGCTGTATTCTTCGGAACTCTGGCAGGAGCAAGCGAAGTTCACGTACAGGCAGACAAAGCCGGCATCGCAGACGATGCGGTATCCGCAGTGATCCCGCAGGCAACGATCTACATTCCGTTTGCCGAGCTGGTTGACCTGGAAAAAGAGATCGCCCGCCTTACGAAAGAGGAAGAGCGTCTGACAAAAGAGATCGCACGTTCCAACGGCATGCTTGGCAACCCGAACTTTATCAACAAAGCTCCGGAAGCAAAAGTCAGGCAGAGAAAGAAAAACTGGCGAACTATCAGCAGATGATGGAGCAGGTTCAGACAAGATTGGAGCAGCTGAAAAAATAAATGAAAAAAGGAAAAAAACTGCATGGAAACAAGGAAACCGTAGTGAAAGTCTGCAACTGGCTCTCTTTGCCGCTGCAGGCCCTGGGATGCTGTATTCTGTATCTGGTGATTGAAGCATTTTCCCGCCATTCGCTGGCATCTGCATGGAGCTACATGGTGGAAAGCCCATGGGTCTTTTTGTACAATGCATTTTTGATCTTCACTACTTTTATGGTAGTTTATCTGTTCCGCAGACGTGTGCTGGTACGGCTGGTGATGAGCTGTTTCTGGCTGCTGCTCGGCATCATTAACGGTGTGATTCTGGCAAACCGCGTCACGCCGTTTACCGGACCGGACTTGCGGAATTTAAGTGACGGCGCAAAGGTCGTGACGAAGTATCTGTCGAAAGGTACCATGATCCTCGTCGTAGCAGCCCTTGTGGCATTATTGGCATTTTTTGTATGGGTCTGGATCAAAGGACCGAAATTTCAGGGGAAAATCCGCTGGTATCTGAATGTGCCGTTGATTGCTCTGGTAATTGTACTCTTTACGGGAGCAACAAATCTGGCGCTTGCAAAGCGTGTGCTTTCCAGCTATTTCGTCAACATCGCATTTGCCTACCAGGATTACGGCTATCCGTACTGTCTGGCAGTCACCCTGTTTGATACGGGAATTTCAGAGCCGAACGGCTATTCCGAACAGCTCGTGAAACAGATTGAGACGAGTGAAGGCGAACAAAAAGAGGATGATACGGTAAAACCGAATATTATCTTTTTGCAGCTGGAGTCCTTTTTCGATCCGGAGCTGGTTAATTTCCTCAACATTTCCGAGGATCCGATCCCGTATTACCGGCAGCTGATGAAGGATTATTCTTCCGGTTATCTCCGCGTGCCGGTGGTGGGAGCCGGAACAGCAAACACAGAGTTTGAAACTATTTCCGGCATGAGCCTCCGGTATTTCGGAGCGGGTGAGTATCCGTACAAATCGGTGCTTTCAGAGGAGACCTGTGAGAGTGCGCCGTATGTTTTAAAGAATCTTGGCTATGCGACCCATGCGATCCACAACAATGAAGCAAACTTCTATTCCAGAAGAAGTGTATTCTCACGTCTTGGTTTTGATACCTTTACCTCGGAGGAATATATGCCGGATATCTCGGATGTGACGGCGACAGGATGGGTAAAAGACCATATTCTGACAAAAGAGATCATAAAAACGCTCGATGCGACAGACGAACCGGATTATATCTATACGATTTCGGTACAGGGCCACGGTGATTATCCGACAGAGCCGGTGCTTGACGATCCGGAGATTACAGTGACAGGCGCGGAAGACCGGGAAAAAAATAATTACTCCTGGGAATATTATGTAAATCAGATCCATGAGATGGACAAATTTGTCAAAGAGCTGACGACAAAGCTTGCGGATTATCCGGAGCCGGTGGTACTTGTGATGTACGGGGACCATCTGCCAACGATGGGACTGAAAGTAGAAGATCTGGAGAACCGCTATCTGTATCAGACCGAATACGTAATCTGGGATAATATGGGACTGAAAAGAAAACAGGAAAACATTGCTTCCTACCAGATTGCAGCAGAGGTTATGAACCGTGTGGGAATTCATGACGGAACCATTTTCCGGTATCATCAGACGAGACGGAATACGAAGAATTATCAGGTGGATCTCGAGGTGCTGCAGTATGATATGCTGTATGGAAAACGGTACGTTTACGGAGAAGACGGAGAGACACCGTATGAGCGTGTGAAGCTGCAGATGGGTGCTCTGCCGGTAACACTGGAACGAATCGAAAAATCCGGAGAAGATACCTGGTATTTTTACGGAGAAAACTTTACGGCATCGAGCCGTGTGGAAGTCAACGAGGAGATACAGGATACCGTTTATGTCAGCCCGTCGATTCTGATGGTGCATAGTCTGACCCTGGAAGACGGTGATCAGATTACAATCGCGCAGCAGAGCAACAGCTCGACGAAGAAGGTGCTGACAAGGACAGAGCCGATGATGTATGAAGAGCCAAAAACGGTATCTACACCGACGCCGACGCCGAACCCGGACAGCACGAAAACAGATGTGACGCAGGAAAATGCCAATACGAGCACTGCGCCGCAGGATGAACTGACGGCAGCGCCGTCCGGTGCGCCGGAGGGCGAAGGCGACAAGATTGAGCCGTCAAAAACAGAAAACAGCGATAAACCGGCCGAAGACGGCGGTCTGCAGAATTAAAAAGAGTGTCCGAAAGATCATACAGTGGGGCGGATTTTGACGTCCCACTGTATCTTTTTACGGGGAAAGTCGAAAAGTCGGGACAAAATTTTGAAAATTGCTATGGACATATCCGGTCACTCGATTATAATGATACTAGGGTTTGAAAGCAGCCCTAAAATACTGAAGAATGGTGAAATAAAGTGAATTATACAGAAGCAGTTGATTATATCGAAACAATACCGAAATTTACGGTGAAGCATCCGCCGGAACATACGAGGGAGCTTCTTTCGCGCCTTGGGAATCCGCAGGAAGGGATCAAAATTATCCATGTGGCGGGCACGAACGGAAAGGGAAGCGTCTGCGCGTACTTGAATGCGATGCTGCTTGCAGGCGGCAAAAAGACAGGACTTTTTACCTCCCCGCACCTTGTACGCATCAACGAGCGGTTCCAGATCAACGGGGAAGATGTGTCGGATGAGCAGTTTCTCGACGCATTTCTCAAAGTGGAAAAAGCAGCCAAAGAATACGAGGCGGAGGGCGAAGGCCATCCGAGCTATTTTGAGACGCTGTTCCTGATGGGAATGCTGATTTTCAAAGAAGCCGGCGTGGAATACCTGGTCATGGAGACCGGCCTTGGCGGACGGCTGGATGCGACAAATGTGGTCGAAAAGCCGCTGGCATGCATCATCACGTCCATCAGCCGCGACCACACCGAGTATCTCGGCGACACCCTCGAGGCGATTGCGGGAGAGAAAGCCGGCATCATCAAAGCCGGTGTCCCGGTAATCTACGACGCCAGCCAGCCAGGTCCGGCTTCTGTCATTGCCGCAAAGGCGAAAGAGATGGGAAGCCCGGCATGGCCGATGGAGCCGTCGTTCTATGAGATGAAAACACAGAGCCGCGAGGGTATCACCTTTACCTTTGCATATCCGGGCGGCGAAAAAGCAGAGCTTGCGATTCCGTATGTGGCAAAATACCAGATGATGAATGCAAGCCTTGCGTTCTACATGATGCATATTCTGCAGGACGTGCACGACATTCCTAAGAACGTGCTTGCGGAAGGCCTTTCGAAGATCAAATGGCCGTGCCGTATGGAAATGGCTGCGCCGGGCGTCATCATCGACGGCGCGCACAACGAGGACGGCATTGCACAGTTTGTCAGCACGGCAGGCTATTTTGCGAAAGAAAACGAGATCACGATTCTGTTCACGGCAGTTGCAGACAAGCACTATCATGAGATGATCGGTGAAATCTGCGAGGGAATTCATCCGTCCCATGTTGTTGCAACGCAGATCGACGGAAGCCGCGTCGTACCGGCGGAAGTGCTTGCAGAGGACTTCAGAAAAGCAGGATGCACGGATGTCTGCGCGGAACCGGAGATCGGGGCAGCGTATGAGAAGGCACTGGGCAAAAAGGGCAGCGGCATGCTGTTCTGCGTGGGTTCTCTGTATCTGGCGGGCGAACTGAAAGCATATCTTGCAAAGCGGAATGGTTAGCGAATACAGGAAGGAATTTTTTGTTTATGTTAAATTACGAAGAAGAACTGAAGAAGTTTAAACCATGTCTCGATGTGGACGAGGTGGAGGATGCGATTTACAGCCGTGATCTGACGGATGTGATCGACATTTTGAAAGAAATGATGAAAAACGACAAGCCGGAACAGGAAAACGAGACAGAAGCGGAAAAGGAAGAGTAAGGTGCCGGAATGAACTGTATGAATTGTAAATCGGTTGTGGACGTCGGAATGGAGATCTGTCCCAACTGTGGTTTTAACCTGAGAGTACAGAGAAAATGTTTTTCTCTTTCGAATATGTACTACAATCTGGGCCTCGACAAGGCAGAGATCCGGGATCTTTCCGGAGCGATCGATATGCTGCGGCGGAGCCTGAAGTTTAACAAATACAATATCCATGCGCGGAACTTGTTAGGCCTTGTCTATTTTGAGACGGGTGAAGCGGTTGCGGCGTTAAGTGAGTGGATCATCAGCAAGAATATTATGCCGGAGAATAATGTGGCGACGGAGTATATTGCGACGCTGCAGGCGGAGCAGGCGAAGCTGGATATGATCAATCAGACGATCAAGAAATACAACAGTGCGCTGAAATGCTGCCGCGAGAACAATGAGGATGTGGCTGCGATCCAGCTGCGCAAGATTCTGAACCAGAATCCGAAGCTGATCAAGGGATATCATCTGCTGGCGCTGATTTATATTCACAAGGGTGAGTATGAGAAAGCGCGGAAGATTCTGAAAAAGGCGGCGAAAATTGACAAGACGAACTCGACGACGCTTCGTTTCCTGAAGGAGGTTGATTTCCAGACGGGTACGCAGACGTCGCTGGAGCCGCGGCGGTTCGGCCGCAGGGAGCGTACGGAGGAGCAGCGCGAGGACGAGCGTGAGCGTGTGGTAAGCGGGGATACGGTGATTATTCCGCCGACGTTCCGCGAGACGTCTACAGCGGCAACGATGCTGAATATCGGTATTGGGCTGGTGCTTGGCGCACTGGTTGTGTGGTTCCTGATCGGGCCTGCGAATACGCAGCGAATTAACCGGCAGGCGGACGAGAAGGTTGTGGAATACAGCGGCAAGATGGCGAGCCAGGAGGCCCAGCTGAACCAGCTCCAGAGCCAGGTGGATTCTCTGAACGAAACGACGGCTTCTGCGCAGCAGCAGATCCAGACGGCACAGGATACGGCGGCTTCCTACGAGAACCTTTTAAAGGCTGTGGAAGCGCAGCAGCAGGGCAACACGAGCAACGCAACAAACGCACTGACCGAGGTCAACCCGGAGGTGCTTTCTGTGGACGCAAAGGCTGTGTATGACACTATTTACAAGAGCATGCAGTCGTCTATGTTCCAGGAGCTTTCGCAGTCGGGTGTGAATGCATTTGACGATGCGAATTACACTGAGGCGATTGATAAGCTTTCGAAGGCTAAGAATATCAACGACAGTGACTATACGGTGCTTAACTATCTGGCGCATGCGTATCGGCTGAGTGGGGATACCGATAATGCGATTTCGGTGTTCCAGGAGATCATCGATAAGTTCCCGGGAACCCAGAAGGCTACTAAGGCCGAGCAGCAGATTGAGGCGCTGGGGGGGACTGTGAAGACGGAGGAATAGTGAGGACGGATGCCCACGGGGCAGAATGCCGCAGGAGATGCGGCGCTGTTTCGTCGGGCTGATACCACTGACTACGCGGAGGTTGCGTGGGACGAAGGGCAAAAAAGTATAAAAGTGAGCAGATAAAACACAAAAGATGAAATTCGCTTTACGGCGAAAAATCTTTTGTGTTTTTTATTTTATGACAGGAAAGAGGGAGGATAGGAAATGGATAATCGTGTTTGGGTGAAGGATGCGGTGATGACGATTCGGCTTCCGGAAGAGGTGGATCATTTTGTGGCTGACCGGCTTCGGGAGGAGGCGGGGGAGATTTTGGTGGAGAGGAATGTGAGGGAGGTGGTGTTTGATTTTCGGAAGACGGTGTTTATGGACAGTTCGGGGATTGGACTGGTGATGGGGAGGTTTCGGGAGATGGAGCTGATTGGCGGGAAGGTGAGAGCGGTGCATGTGGGAGAGCGGATGCGGAGGATTCTGGTGATGTCGGGGGTGACGCGGGTGATTGAGGTGGAAGAGGAGAAGACGTGGAAGTAGGTTTTGGACGGGGAGTGGGCAGAAAGGGGAATGGGATGATGCGAGAAAGGATGAAAACAGAAGAGAAGATGCGGTGGAATACGATGACGCTGGAATTTGAGAGCCGTCCCTGCAATGAGAGTTTTGCGCGGGTGTCTGCGGCGGCGTTTCTGGCGCAGCTGAATCCGACGGTGGAGGAAGTGGCGGATGTCAAGACGGCGATTTCGGAGGCGGTTACGAATGCGATGATTCACGGATACCGGCAGGAAAAAGGGAAAATTCAGATGAAGTGTGTGCTGGATCTGGAGGAGAAGGTGTTTCAGGTGACGGTAAAAGATACCGGCGTCGGGATCGAAAATGTGGAGAAGGCGATGGAGCCGATGTTTACGACCTGCCCGGAGCTGGAGCGGTCGGGGATGGGGTTTTCGTTTATGGAGGCGTTTATGGATGAGCTGGAAGTAAGGTCGCATCCGGGATGGGGGACGGAAGTGGTGATGAAACGGAAAATCGGTGTGCATCCGGAAATGTAAGGGCCGGATCGGAAGTCATAGGAGTCAGAATGCATGGAACATACGCTTGCCCTGATCGAAAAGGCACACGAAGGGGATAAAGCGGCAAGGGATACACTGGCAGAGGAAAATATGGGACTGGTCTGGAGCATGGTGAGGCGTTGCAAACCGCGGGGTGGAGATGGAGGATCTGTGCCAGATCGGGAGCATTGGGCTGTTGAAGGCGATTGATAAATTTGATCCTTCGTTTGAAGTCTGTTTTTCGACGTATGCGGTTCCGATGATTGCGGGGGAGATCCGGCGGTTTCTGCGGTCGGAGGGGATGGTGAAGGTGAGCCGCCCGATCCGGGAACTGGCGTGGAAAGCGTATGCGGTGCGGGAGCGGCTGGAGCGGGAGAACGGGCGCGATCCGACGCTGGCGGAGATAGCGGGGGAGCTTGATGTTACCGTGGAGGAAATCGTGGAGGCGATGGAGTCCGGCGCGGAGGTGGAATCGCTGCAGAAGACCATCTATCAGGGGGAAAACCACGATATTTCTCTGATGGACCGCATTCCGGAAAAAGAGAACGGGCAGGAAAAGCTGCTGAACCGGATTTTCTTGGAAGAGCTGTTGGGACGACTGCCCGCGAAGGAGCGGCAGCTCATCTACATGCGCTATTTTCAGGACATGACGCAGGCGCAGATCGCCGGAAAACTGGGGATTTCGCAGGTGCAGGTGTCGCGGATGGAAAAGAAGATTCTGCGGCAGATGCGGATGGAAAACAGCTGAGAAGCTGTCTTTTGTGTAAAAGAAAAAATGCAGCAAAGCTTCCTGGTTGCCACCTGTAGTAAGACAAGAAAAGAGCCGGAACGAAAAGGAAAAGAACGATGGTGAAAAGGATCCCCCAAAAAAGGAGACACAGCATCGTTCTTTTTTCTTGTGTTCTGAATTTATGTGCTGTAAAATATTTTTATCGTGTTCTTTTTGACCGAGTCAGGCAAGTAGCGAAGCGGATTGCGAATATCCGTGTTGACAAACAGAGCATCGAGGGGGAGCTGTTTTCCGCTATTTGTAACGATTCAGAGCCATGAGAAAGAAACGAGGAGAATCGCAGCACGCAAATTTACATCGGGAGGAAGCAAAAACATGGAAAACAATGGATTACAGCAATTAAAAGAAAATATCGCAAAGGTCATGATCGGAAACGAGCGCACGATCGAGCTTGTCCTGACCTGCCTTGTTGCCAAAGGTCATATCCTGCTCGAGGATGTCCCGGGAACAGGAAAAACGGTCATGGCGAAATCCCTTGCGAAATCCGTCGAGGCAGAGTTCGGCCGCATCCAGTTCACACCGGACTTACTGCCGTCCGATGTCACCGGTCTCAATTATTTTGATGCCAAAAGCGGAGAGTTCGTCTTTTCGAAAGGCCCTGCCTTCTGCAACATTCTGCTTGCCGATGAGATCAACCGTGCAACGCCGAAGACGCAGAGCAGCCTTCTCGAGTGCATGGCTGAGCGCCAGATCACCGTGGACGGTGTGACACGGCCGCTCGAGGAGCCGTTCCTCGTCATCGCCACGCAGAACCCGCTCGAGACGCTCGGAACCTTCCCGCTGCCGGAGGCGCAGATGGACCGTTTTTTAATGAAACTTTCGATGGAAGCATTAAGCCCGGCGGAAGAGACGCAGATGATCGCCCGTTTCCTGACCGAGGAGCCGCTCGCCGAGCTGTCGTCTGTCTGCCCAAAAGAAGAAATCCGTACCCTGCAGGAGGCGTGTAAAGAAGTCTACCTGCATCCGGAACTGGTACAGTATCTCGTCCGCATCGTACAGGAGACGAGAGTCAACAGCAAGATTGCAAGCGGTGTGAGCCCGCGTGGAACACTCGCATTTTTACGTGCCGTACAGGGCCACGCGCTGGTGCAGGGACGAAACTACGTTGTGCCGGAGGACTTCAAGACCGTGGCTGTTCCGGTACTCGCACACCGTCTCACCATGCAGATCGGCGCAGACGACGGAAGAGCCGCAGAATCGGTGATCGAGGAAATTTTAAACCGCATCGATCTGCCGACCGAAAACTGGTCAGGAAGGTAACGGACTATGCTTCTTTTATTACTATTTGGAATGGCGCTTGCCTGGTTTCTGCAGAAAAAGCTGTACCAGAAAAACTGGCAGAAAAATCTGAAAATCCAGGTCAGCTTCCAGGATTCTGCGATCTATGAGGGCGAGGAGAGTACGTTAAAAGAGGTCGTCGTAAACGACAAACTGCTGCCGATTCCGGCACTCGAGCTTGGCATTTCGATGAGCCGCAATCTGGAATTCGACCGCGAGGCAAAAGCAAACGCGAGCATCACCGACCAGAGCTACAAACGCGATGTCTTTTCGTTCCTGTTTCATCAGCAGGTCACGAGAACACTGCCGTTTCAGGCGAAAAAACGAGGATTCTACGAGATCACCGGTGCGCATGCCGTAGCGTACGATCTTTTTTTCCGGGAGGGTCTTTACAGCGATTACCCGCAGCAGACACAGATGTACGTTTACCCGCGCCAGGTCGATACTGCACGGATTCAGATGATCTGCCGTGCCGTGTCGGGCATGGTTCTGTCACGGAATCGCCTGTACGAGGACCCGTTTGAATTTTCCGGTATCCGCGATTACCGGAAAGAAGACCCGATGAACCGCATCAACTGGAAATCGTCGGCACGGATGGGAGATCTGATGGTCAATCAGTTTGACGCGACGACGAGCGTGGAAGTTACGGTGCTTCTCGATATCGAGGACGCCAACATTCTGCGCGAGGAAGCGCAGGTCGAGGAGAGCATCCGCATCACGTCTTCGCTTGCGGCGCGGATGGTGAAAAACAAGATGAATCTGTGGGTGAAGAGCAATGCGAAAGATGAGGAGACCGGCGAGGAGCTGCGTGTCCATCTGGCAGCGGGCGCCGGAAAAACAGCGGAGCTGAACCGGAAACTGGCGTGCGTGCAGCTTGGGGGCAATCTCACAGGCAGCGCGGAGTTTCTGCACAAAGAGGCGGAAAAAGAGCTCACCGGCCACACCTACGTTGTCGTATCCAAAAACAGAACCGATGAGGTCCGTGAGGCGCTTCATCTGCTCTCCGGTGCGCAGAACCAGGTGCTGTGGGTGATTCCGTATCTGCCGGGCGAAGAAGTTCCGTCGGAGCAGAACCGTGCGTACACCGCAATCGGCTGGGAGGTGAAACCATGGAAATAAAAAAGACACCGGTACAGATCCCGCTGACCTGGCTTCATGTCTGGCTTTTATTCGCCGGCATCTATGGCTTTGCCGCCGGTTTTCTGGGGCTGACGGGAAGGGAGGCGCTGTATTTCTGCGCCATATCCTTATTGCTGCTGATTCCGGCCGCTGCAAGCTGGATTCTGATCCGGAAAACGAAAGCACTCTGGCAGTTTCTGCTTGGCGGAATTGCGGTCTGCGCGGTGACGTATCTGGCAGCGAAATTTTTCTGTTCCCTGTTCAGTGTGCAGGCGGCAGCGGTAATTGAAGCGGCTGCGGCGGCAAACGATGGAAAAAACAAGTTTGAGAACGGTATTTCTCCTGCATTTCTGGAGAGCCTTTCCGGCGTGATGACGGGTCTTATGGCCGCTGTGATTTTCCTGATCCGCGGCTATGTCAGAATCCGCAAAGGCCAGTTAAAGAAAGCAGCGCAGGAACTGCCGGCCGGCTCAATGCCGCTGGCGGATATGGAAGCGTGGGAGATCCCGACGCTCCTCGATGAGCCAAAGCCCCTTCATTTTCTCTGGTTTATGATACAGTATGTGATCGGTGTGCTGATGAAAATGCCGTTCTACTGGCATCTGATCTACTGGTTTTTCTTTGCAGATGTATTCCTGTGCTTCTTCTGCCAGTACCTCGACGGCATGCACGGGTTCATCCGTGACCATCAGAAAATCGCCAATCTCCCGGTGGAGACGATGCAGCGGACGGGAAAACTGATCCTGAAAATTGCAGTACTCCTTCTGGTACTGTTCGTGCTCCCATCGGCGCTCTACGGAAAGGATCCGATTGCGGAGCGATCGCAGGATATGAGCCGAAAGAGCTGGAAAGCGATCTTACGATCGAAACACCGGAGGCCGAGGCGCCGCAGGGCATGGAGCAGGCCGATCTGTCCGATATGCTGGGGGACAAAGAGTACAAACCGATGCCGCAGTGGATCCAGAATCTTTTTACGGCGGTCATGTATCTTGTGATGGTTGCCGTCGGAATCGCGGTTCTGCGGGCGATTTACCAGAGCGTAAAAAATGCGGGAAAAGCCTTCTCAGAGGATGAGGAGGACGAAGTTCTCTTCCTGCATCAGGGAAACGACGAACGGGAAAATCTGCCGTGGCGGCGGGAAAAGAAAGAGGGCTATCTCTCCCCGAATATGCGTATCCGCCGGAAGTATAAAAAAACGATCAAAAAAGCCGGAAAATACCAGCCGACCGGAGCCGAAACCCCGGCGGAGCTGGAAGAGAGAAACGAGCTTTCCGGCGACGGCATGAGACGGCTGCACGACGGCTATGAAAAAGCCCGTTACAGCCGCGAGGGCTGCACAAAAGAAGAGGCGGAAGCGCTGCGGAACTGATTTAAAACCAGTTCCCGGCAGCAGTCCACAGCCAATAGAGAAAGCCGAGCAGCCAGCTTGCAAAGACACCGTACAGAATGACAGGTCCGGCGATGGTGAAAATTTTCGCACCGATGCCGAAGACCTGTCCTTCTTTTTTATATTCAATCGCAGGAGCTGCAACCGAGTTGGCAAAGCCGGTGATCGGGACGAGCGCACCGCAGCCGGCAAAGGTGACGATTTTCTGATAGATGTTGAGGCCGGTTAAAATCACACTGCTAAGGATCAGAATCAGCGAGCACCAGGAGCCGGCGTCATCTTTGCTGAGTGAGAACTGCGTTTTGCCGATATGGAGCAGAATCTGCCCCACGACACAGATCAGACCGCCGACGATAAAGGCTTTTGCCATATTGCAGAAGAGATTCTGCTTTGGCGTCACCTCTTTGACAAACTGTTCGTATTCTTTTTTTGCCCGTTCATTTTTTAAACTCTGCATCACATCTTACCTCCAGTTCTTATTGAAATCCACTTGCAAAATAATAGAGAGAGCCCGCGATTTTCCCTGCCGCCATGCAGAGAATTACAAACGGCAGTCCGCGCGTCAGTCCGATCCGGCGGCAGAGGATCGAAAACAGGTTGACGACTTCGCCGAGCGCGATGATCCAGCTTCCCAGATAAATGCCCGCAAAAAGCCAGAACACACCGGCCGTCCAGGAGGGCAGGGAAAACGAGAAGGTGCCAAGCGAGAAAAGATCGCCGAACAGCGCCCCGGCCATACAGCAGCATTCGTAAAAACGCAGGCTCTCTGCTGTCTTTGTGATGCCGGCGTACCGTGTCACGATGCCAAGGCCGATCACAAGCGCGACAAGGCCGCTCGCGATGAAAAAGCCAAGGCTAAGACCGGCTGTGATCAGCAGGATCTCTGGCAGGATTCGCATGAAAAGCCTCCTTTCCTTTACCGGAGCGGTCGTTCTGTTCGAGAATGGTCGTATCGATATCATCCTCGTAGACCCGCATTTCCACCTCGAGCGGCGTCGGGTCCTGCGTGAATTTCCGCCGTCCGAAATGGTTGAAATAGAGCACGACGCCAAGGCCGATGCCGATGGAATATGAAATTTCCAGCACCGAAAATCCGGGCGTCATCTGCGGGAGAAAACGGGTGTAAACATCCAAAAACAGCTCGCGGATGCCGATGTCGGTGTGGAAGGTCATAATGGAAAACGCAGTTCCGATAAACGTAAGGATGCCGACCAGAATCGTTTTGCACCAGCTGATCCAGGTGTTTTTCTGACGCGGATCCTCGTACGTTAAAATAAAATTCGGCTCGCCGATGTGGGTGACATCGACGTGCTCCTCGGCCTCCGTGACGAGGCGGACGAGGGTGGAGGCGGAGCAGACGTAGCGTCCGTATCCGTCATCGGGAAGATGCGCCACGCGGCGGACCTGATTGCGGGCAAGGACAGCGCCGTCTGAACAGGAAAGCTGCGCCACATCGCCGAGCGTCACGACGGGACTGGTGATTTTGATATTCCGCTCCGTCTGAAGATACAGCATTTCACTCATGAAAAACATTCCTCTAAAAGTTTCTGAAACAGGATTTTTGTGCTACAGCGTACAGAGTTCCCTAAAACAGGAAAATCATGCGTAAGAATGGAAAAAACGGAAATACTGAAGGTCAGAAATGGTAAGACGCAAAATAAGAAAACGGAGGAATTTGCCGATGAGACAGATGACAGGAAAGCAGAGCATCTCGTTTGCCAAAGCCGTCTATATCGAGGGCAGCGCGGCGATTGTAGGAGAAAAGGAAAAGGATGGACCGCTGGGCGAATACTTTTCGCACACGCTTTCGGACCCGATGTGCGGGCAGGAGAGCTGGGAGGAGGGCGAGAGTGAACTGCAGCTTGCCACCGCGAAGCTGGCAATGCAGAAAGCCAATGTGAGGCCAGAGCAGATCCGCATGATTTTTGCGGGCGATCTTCTGGCACAGTCAATCGCATCATCGTTCGGCCTGGTGGATCTGAACTGCCCGCTCTACGGCCTGTTCGGTGCCTGCTCGACGATGGGAGAGGCGCTTTCGCTTGGCGCGATGGCAGTCGCAGGAGGATACGGTGACCGGGTGCTGGCGGTGACATCGAGCCATTTTGGAACGGCGGAGAAGGAGTTCCGTTTTCCGCTCGCCTACGGAAACCAGCGCCCGCCGTCCGCGAGCTGGACGGTGACGGGAAGCGGCGCGTGTGTGCTTGGGAAAACGAAGAGCAGAGTGAAAATCACGGGCGCTACGACGGGAAAAATCATTGATTACGGGCTGAAAGACAACCAGAACATGGGCGCCTGCATGGCCCCCGCTGCGTGCGATACGATTGCACAGAACCTCGTCGATTTCAACCGGGAACCGGCCGATTACGACCGCATTGTGACGGGAGATCTCGGCGTTGTGGGGCGGGAAATTCTGCTGGAGCTGCTGAAGAAAAAAGGATACGATATCTCGGAACAGCACAGTGACTGCGGCATGCTGATCTTCGATCCGGCAAAACAGGACACCGGTGCGGGCGGAAGCGGCTGCGGCTGTGCGGCATCGGTGCTGGCGGAGTATCTGCTGCCGAAGCTGGAAAACGGAGAGTGGAAGAGGATTCTGTTTGTACCGACTGGTGCGCTGATGTCGAAGGTCAGCTTTCAGGAGGGCAGCAGCGTGCCTGGTATTGCACAGGCGGTTGTAATCGAGAGGGAGGAGGATGTGTAAAATGGGAACGTTCATGGAATATTTCAATGCCTTCTGGGTCGGCGGCCTCATTTGTGCCCTGTGCCAGATTCTGCTCGACCGCACGAAAATGCTGCCGGGAAGAATTATGGTAACGCTTGTGTGCACGGGCGCGGTGTTGAGCTTTCTGGGACTCTACGATCCATTTGCAGAATACGCCGGGGCAGGCGCGTCGGTGCCGCTGCTCGGGTTCGGGCATCTTTTGTTTCAGGGAGTAAAAGATGCCGTAAAAGAAAGCGGATTTTTAGGAGTGTTCCAGGGCGGATTAAAGGCGGGGGCTGTCGGAACATCAGCGGCGTTGATTTTCGCGTATCTTGCAAGCTGGATTTTCCAGCCGAAGATGAAAAAATAGCAGGTGAAAAATTGCGCAGAAGCAGGCGGACTGATATAATAAAGAAAAATGCCGCAGAAAAAAGCAGAATCGCAGCGGCAGGACGAATACAGAAAAAAGCGGGTGTTTTGCGGAAAAAACATCAAAACACCCGCGACAGGAAGAAAGGAAGTCTGCAATGAAGACAAGAGAAGAAGCGCTATCCTATGGCCTTTCCTTCCCGGACACATATCAGGAAGCACCGTTCCACGATGACAACTGGCAGCTCATCCGCGTGAAAGGAAGCAAAAAGGCATTTCTGTGGGTCTATGAAAAGGACGGAATCATTCAGCTGAATGTAAAAGCAAACCCGGAATGGCGGGACTACTGGCGCGATGCATTCGCGTCAGTTATCCCGGGATATCATCAGAACAAAGAACATTGGAACACGATTCTCCTCGACGGAACCGTACCCGATGACGCTGTGCGTACCATGATCGCCGAGAGCTACGACATCATCACGGACAGCCCGACCAAAAGAATCTATGAGGCGGTAAAGCAGATTCCGCGCGGAAAAGTGGCGACATACGGCCAGATAGCAGCGCTTGCAGGCGAGCCGAAGATGGCGCGTGCCGTGGGAAACGCCTTACATAAAAACACAGATCCGGAGCACATTCCATGCTACCGTGTGGTAAACTCCAAAGGCGAACTGGCCGCGGAATTTGTCTTCGGCGGCGCCGGGAAACAGGCGGATATGCTGGAGGCAGACGGCATTGTGCTGGAAAACGGCCGCGTCAATTTAAAGAAGTACGGCATCAACGTGGAAGAGATGCTGGCACAGCGGGAGCTGGAGCAAAACTGAAAAAACAGGATGCACAAAACAGCGAAAGACCGGAACGGCAGAGGAAAATGTCCGTTTCGGTCTTTCATTATGTTTGGCTTATAAAATTAGAAAATACAATTATTTCGCATTGAATACATACTTATCCATACGGTCAAATGCCTCTTTCACAAGCACATGCGGCAGTGCCAGATTCAGGCGGATCGCATACGGTCTGTGGAACGGCCGTCCGTCCTGCCAGATCACGCCGACAGCAACACCGGCTTTCAGCAGTGTATCCATATCGGTATCATGCTCCTTGCACCACTCCTCGCAGTCGAGGTACAGCATGTACGTTCCTTCTGGTTTGGAAAGCTTCACGCCCTTGAAATGCTCGAGAATGTAGTTGTACGCATAATCCGCATTCGATTTCAGCACTTCGCGCAGTTCATCCACCCACTGGTATCCCTCCGGACGGTAAGCGCCGATCAGCGCATGAACAGAGAGTACGTTCGGAGAATTGTAGTGAGAAAGGGACGAAGCCTTCTCCACACGGTCGCGCAGCATGCGGTTGTAGATGATGTGGTAGGAGCCTACAAGGCCAGCCAGGTTAAAGGTCTTGGACGGTGCATAAAGTGCGATGGTGCGCTCGCGTGCATCCTTCGAAACGGACTGCGTTGGGATATGTTTGAAGCCCGGCAGTGTCAGGTCAGACCAGATCTCATCGGAGATGACAACGCATTCATTTGCTTTGTAAATTTCCATCGCCTTTTCAATTTCCTCGCGCTCCCAGACACGGCCTGTCGGGTTGTGCGGAGAGCAGAAAATCGCGAAATGAATGTTGTGTTCTTTTAACTTGCGGTCCATATCGGCGTAGTCCATACGCCATACGCCGTTCTCATCCTGAACAAGATCGGAGAGAACGATATTGCGTCCGCAGTTCTCAAGAACACCGGTAAAACCGATGTATGTCGGGGAATGCAGAAGAATGGATTCGCCCGGGGATGTAAAAGCGGCAGCAGCCGAAGCAACACAGCCGAGCACGCCGTTCTCATAGCCGATCGCCTCACGCGGCAGATCTTCCACACCGTTGCGCTCTTTCTGCCAGCGGATGATGCTGTCAAAATATGCATCCGGCAGATTAAAGTAGCCAAAATGCGGTTCGTTGACTCTCGCGTGAATTGCTTCCTGAATGGTCGGAAGAGACGGGAAGTTCATGTCGGCCACCCACATCGGGATGCGGGAGAAGCCCTCTTTGACTTCCGCACCCGGAATCGGGATCTGATCGACAGCGATCGAATCGTGGCCGCTGCGGTTCATCAGAGATGTAAAATCGTATTTCATTGGTAAAAACCCTCCTTTGTGTTTGCTGTGCTCTCGAAGTAAAACCAAAAGCACATGGAAAACCGGATGCAGCTTCCTTTCCTCGCTGAAAGAAAAACCTGCAGCCGGCTGAATACAAATATTATAACACGGAGGGGAATTTTCGTAAACAAAAGAATGCTTTATTCGGCACCATTTATTCCGCGCCGATCCAGTTATCGCGGTTGATTGCTTCCGTGTGGCTGGTGCTTTCGTTCATGATTTTCTGCAGATCCGGCCGGTCATAGTTGACAATGCCCTTTCCGAGATATTCATGGCTGCCGCGCCGGAAGACGCTGACGACATCGCCTTTCTTAAAATCGCCTTCGACTGCCACGATGCCTTTGGGAAGCAGGCTCTTTGCCTGAACAGCAAGTGCTTCTGCGGCACCCTCATCGACGTAGAGGTTGCCCGCACTCGGCGCATAGAATGCCATCCACTGCAGACGCGTTTTCATGTTGTGGCCGCTGGCGGTAAAGTACGTTCCTTTTGCGGTTCCTTTCACCGCACGCACAATGTTGTTTTCCTCCGCCGAGGAGCAGATCAGAACCGGCACACCGGCTCTTGTGGCAAGCGAAGCGGCGGAGAGCTTCGTTGTCATGCCTCCCGTTCCGTTGCCCGATCCCGCACCGCCTGCCGCAGCAGTGAGCTCCGGCGTGATCTCATTTACCACGTCGATATGGCGCGCATTCGGGTCACTCTTTGGATTGGCAGTGTAGAGCCCGTCGATATCGGTCAGCAGAATCAGAAGCGATGCATGCAGCATCGCAGCCACCTGGGCGGAGAGCGTGTCGTTGTCGCCGACCTTCAGCTCCTCAATCGCGATCGTATCGTTCTCATTGATGATCGGAATCGCACCGCGCCCGAGCAGGACGGAGAGGGAGCCGAAGATGTTTTTATAGCGGCGGCGGTCCTCAAAGTCACTGCGGTTCAAAAGAATCTGCGCACACGGAATCTGGTACGCCATCAGATTTTTCGTGTATTCCTCCATCAGAAGGCCCTGGCCGACAGCAGCGGCAGCCTGTTTATCGGCAATTTTCGTCGGCCGTTTTTTAAAGCCGAGACGGGAAAAGCCTGCGGCGATCGCACCGGAGGAAACGAGAATCACATGGTGGCCTGCCGTCTGCAGCGCGGCAAGCTGGGTCGTAATGTTCCGTATTTTTTCAGCATCCATGGTTCCGTCTGAGAGTGTCAGGGAGCTGGTGCCGACTTTCACAACTATCGTCTGTTTTTCCATCATGAAAACCTCAAATGTAAGAAATGATAAGAAACGTTGTTTACGGGTGACAAAACATCAATTACAGACACTTTAACACAGTACTGTGTGAGAGTCAAGAAGATGCGGAATGGTCGTTACATTTTTCGTGAAAGATCTGCAAAAAGATAGAAATTTGTTGCTGGAATTCTGAAAAAGTATGGTAGAATAGAAAACGAGAAAAAGGTGTGTGCAGAAATACATTTTTCCTGAAAAACAAAAGAAGCGGAAAGAAGTCCGGCACACGACGGAGGGAGTCAAAGATGGAGGAAAAAACAGAAGAAAGAGGCAGAGGCTGCATGACAACGCTGTGCTACATCGAAAAGGATGACAGCTATCTGATGATGCACCGCACGGTGAAAAAGAACGATGTCAACAAGGACAAGTGGATCGGCGTCGGCGGCCATGCGGAACTTGGCGAAAGCCGGAGGAATGCCTGCTGCGTGAAGTAAAAGAGGAAACCGGCTACACGCTGACGAGCTGGCGTTTCCGCGGTCTCGTTACCTTTGTGACAGAGGCAGAAAACAGCAAAACGGTGGAGTACATGGAGTATATGTGTCTCTACACGGCAGACGGATTTACGGGAGAACCGATTGCATGTGATGAGGGCGAACTCGCTGGGTGAAAAAAGAGGACGTCCTGCACCTGAATCTGTGGGAGGGAGACAAAATCTTTTTCCGCCTTCTGAATGAAGACGAGCCGTTTTTCTCCCTGAAGCTGCGGTATGTGGGCGACACGCTCGCAGAAGCGGTGCTGAACGGAAAACAGATGGAACTTTTTGAGGAGCGCTCAGGCGACGGCACGCCGACCGGAACCATCGTAGAACGCGGCGTGGCGCACAGTGAGGGACGGTGTCACGGAACGGCACATATCTGGATTGCACGGGCGAATGAGAAGAGCGGCTGTGAGGTACTGCTGCAGAAAAGGAGTGCCTGGAAAGATTCGAATCCGGGCTGCTACGATATTTCAAGCGCCGGCCATCTTTCGGCGGGCGATACATATTTGGAAGGGGCTCTGCGGGAAATCGGCGAGGAGCTCGGCATCCACGCAGAGGCAGAGGAGCTGAGGGATCTTGGCCTGCTGGAAAAAGTATCACACGGTGTTTTTTACGGAAAACCGTTCCACGATCATGAGGTCAGCGCCGTGTATCTTTACACGAAGCCGGTCGAGGCGGAAAAACTGCATCTACAGGAGTCGGAAGTAGAAGCAGTCCGCTGGATGGATCTCAAAGAGTGCCAGAAGGCGGTAAGAGAAGGAAGCATTCCCAACTGTATTGATATCCGGGAACTGGAAATGATTGAAAAAGCGTGGTTCGCCGGAGAAAAAACAAAAGATGAGGAGTAAGAGAAGATGAAAGAAAATGGATTCATCAACGAGAAGCTGACCCCGAAGCACGAGGAAGAAGAGGCAGCAGCCACCGCTGAAAAATAAAAAGAAATGCATGAAAAAAGTCACCGGTTCGAAATAGAACATGGTGACTTTTTTGGATATCGCGTAAATGAAATTTATTTTTTTATTTCGCTGCTGCCTTTACCTGGCTAAACAGTCCGGATTTCTGAAGAGCCGGACGCAGTGCCATGTAGATGACAACGGAAGCGATGGTGGAAAGTACGGCGTTGATGGAAGTTGCCGCTACGTTCCAGCTTAAGGTAACCTCTGCTGCCGGTTTTCCAAGAAGAACCAGTTTGTAGAAGTAACCGATGAGCGGATCGAAGATCACATTGAACAGAAGTCCGCCGATGGCTGCAAGCAGTGCCCATTTGAAGATCTGTTTCTGATCGGTCTGCTCGTTGATTTTACCGATTTTGTGTGCGATCAGTCCTGCGATGAGGCCGATGCAGAATTTTAAGATGAAGGTCTTTGGTGCGTATACCACATAGACCGGATCGAGAAGATCTCCGATGGTCATGCCGATCGCACCGCCGATTCCGCCGTAAACACCGCCGAGAATTAGCGCACCGAGCACACAGACAGCGTTTCCGAAATGGATTGAGGTGGCATCTCCGCCTGGCAGCCAGATTTTGAACTGCAGGAAGGTGAAGACAACGTAGGAAAGGGCTGCAAAGACACCTGTCATTGCGATTTTCCAGACTTTTTCATTTTTCATAACAACGCACTCCTTTGGTATCTGGAACTTTCGTTCCTTGATTGCACCCTATTATAGGGAGTGGTGGCATGAAGAAAAAGTTCCAATTCCGGATTTTTTGACCAGACCAGTTATTTCCGGTACGATTTCATTTTTTCGTGTTCTTCTTTTAATTCTCTGTAGAGCTGCAGCGAATTCCACGCCTGGTTCTGCGTTGTGACGATGGCTTTGAGGGCGATCGGCGGCACTTTTTTCCGGCGCATTTCGGTGAGAAAAAGATCAAGTTTCCGCTCGGAAAAGCCGGCCATGACCATCATTGGTTCATCAAATCCGGCGCCGTCATAGGCTTCGGGGGATTCTGCAAATGCTTTATTTCCGGCAAGAAATCCGATCGACTGGAGATACTGTTCCGGTTCCACAATGCGCACGCGGATACCGAGCTTTAAGAGAACCGGCTTTAAAAGCACAGCTGTTTTCGTTCCTTTGATCTGATATAAGAGTACGGTTTCCATGAGAAAAATCCTTTCCACGGGCAGATTTCCGGATCAAATGCGCGGATGCCCAGAACTATGATATAAGAAATGTTTTGGAAAAACAATACTTTTATGGTATCATAGGAACGTACAATTCAGAACACGATAAATTTTGAGATAAAAGAGAAAGGAAACCAATAAAATGTGGATAGCAGATGGATGGAAAGATTATGAAGTGCTGGATACGTCCGGCGGAGAAAAACTGGAGCGGTGGGGAGATTACCTTCTGGTAAGACCAGACCCGCAGGTCATCTGGAACACGAAAAAAGAAAATCCGGGCTGGAAAAAGAAAAACGGTCATTATCACAGAAGCAGCAAGGGCGGCGGAGAATGGGAGTTTTTCCATCTGCCGGAGCAGTGGGAGATCAACTATAAAGACCTGACCTTCCGCCTGAAACCGTTCAGCTTCAAACACACCGGCCTTTTCCCGGAGCAGGCAACGAACTGGGACTGGTTCGGCGATCTGATCCGCCGTGCCAACCGCCCGATTAAAGTGCTGAACCTGTTCGCCTACACGGGAGGCGCAACGCTCGCAGCGGCCGCAGCAGGCGCAAGCGTCACACATGTCGATGCATCCAAAGGCATGGTCAACTGGGCAAAAGAGAACGCTGCCGTGTCCGGCCTTTCGGACAAGCCGATCCGCTGGCTTGTGGATGACTGCACCAAATTTGTCGAGCGCGAGATCCGCAGAGGCAACCACTACGACGCGATCATCATGGACCCGCCGTCCTACGGAAGAGGACCAAAGGGCGAGATCTGGAAAATCGAGGAGTCGATTCATCCGTTCATCAAGCTCTGCACGCAGCTCTTAAGCGATGACCCGCTGTTCTTCCTTGTGAATTCTTACACGACAGGACTTGCACCGGCTGTCCTGACGTACATGATTTCCCTGGAATTAAAACAGTACAAAGGCCACGTAGAAGCACAGGAAATCGGCCTTCCGGTCAAGTCGACCGGCCTTGTTCTGCCGTGCGGTGCATCGGGAAGATGGCAGTCTGACAACGTTTAAAACATCTTTTGGCAGCGGACGTATGTCCGTCATACGAAAAACATTTGGCTGAAATTGCAGGAAATGAAGTATAAAACTGCAAAAAGTGGGATAAAATGCTGAAAAGTGTATAAAACATGCAAGTTCTCCTTGACAGAAACTCATGATCTGGTAAAATGGTCTTTAGTTGAGCAAGAAACCTGAAAAACGGGTAAGGAAAGTACAAGGGAGGACGTTTCATGAAACCGTATATCGAATGGACCAAAGAAGAATTAGTTGCCGAGAAAGCCAGACTGGAGCAGGAATTTGCAGAGGTAAAAGCAAAAGGCCTCAATCTGAATATTTCCAGAGGAAAACCTGCAGCAGCCCAGTTAGATCTCACGGAAGGAATGCTTACCGTTCTCTCGAAAAATGAAGACACCTTCGCAGAAGATGGAACCGACTGCCGGAACTACGGCGTGCTGACCGGTATTCCGGAAGCAAGAAAACTGATCGGAGATATCTGTGAGGTTCCGGCGGAAAACGTCATCGTTTACGGAAACGCCAGCCTTACCATTATGTTTGATACCGTAGCACGTTCGTTCCTGAAGGGCGTTGCAGGCTGCACTCCGTGGAACAAGCTGGACAAAGTAAAATTCCTCTGTCCGGTACCGGGCTATGACCGTCACTTCGGTGTAACCGAGTACTTCGGCGTTGAGATGATCAATGTTCAGATGACGCCGGAAGGACCGGACATGGACATGGTAGAAAAACTCGTTGCAGAAGATGACGCCATCAAGGGAATCTGGTGTGTACCGAAATACTCCAACCCGCAGGGCTACACCTACTCCGATGAGACCGTCAGAAGATTTGCAAACCTGAAACCGGCAGCCAAAGACTTCCGTATTTTCTGGGATAATGCATACATTATCCATCACCTGTATGATGACAGACAGGATCACCTGCTGAACATCATCGAGGAGTGCGAGAAAGCCGGAAATCCGGATATGGTCTATGAGTTCGTATCCACTTCGAAAGTAAGCTATCCGGGAGCCGGAATTGCAGCTCTCATTTCTTCTGAGGCAAACCTCAAAGAGGCACAGGAGTACATGAACTTCCAGATCATCGGTCATGATAAACTGAATCAGCTGCGCCATGTAAAATTCTTCCAGAACCTGGACGGCGTGATGAATCAGATGAAAAGCATGCTGAGATCTTAGGACCGAAATTCGAGGCAATTCTGCAGGTAATGGATCAGGAGCTGAGCGCCTTGGCATCGCTTCCTGGACAAAACCGAACGGTGGATACTTCATCTCCTTCGATGCGATGGAGGGATGCGCAAAGAAGATCGTTGCAAAGGCAAAAGAGGCCGGTCTTACCATGACAGGCGCGGGCGCAACGTATCCATATCACAACGATCCGCAGGATTCCAACATCCGTATTGCACCGTCCTTCCCGACACCGGAAGAGCTGGAAATCGCAGGTCAGGTATTCGTGCTGAGTGTCAAACTGGTCAGCGTGGATAAGATTCTGGAAAGCAAATAACAGATAAGTAAAAATACAAAAGCCGGATTCTCCCGGGGGACACAGTTTTTGTGAACTCTGGTGTGGGAGTTCCGGCTTTTTTCTATCAGAAAGTTAAAAAGAAATTTTCTATGGGACAGAAAGGAAAAACATGAAAAAGAAAGTAATAGGAATTGCCGCAGGAATCATACTCCTTGCGGCCGCAGGCGGTTACGCGGGCGTGGGGCATTACTATGCATCCCACTTTTTCCCGAAAACCGCGATCAACGGACTGAACTGCGCAGGGCTGACCGCAGAGCAGGTCAAAGAGGAAATTCAGAAGCACATTGTGGATTATACACTCAGCATTACCGAGCGCGGTGGAAAAACAGAGACATTAAGCGGCACGGAGATCGGCCTCACGTATGTGGACGACCACGCGGTGGAAAAACTGCTGGAGTCCCAGAATACTCTTGCATGGCCTGCATTCTATTGGAAAGAGAAAGAAAACCAGGTGGCGGCGGACTCTGTCTATGACAAAGAAATGGTGCAGGAAAAACTGCAGACGATGGAAGGGTTTCAGGAAGAACAGCAGGAAGCGCCGACGGATGCGTATCTGACGGATGACGGAACCTCGTACGTCATTGTGCCGGAAACAGAGGGCGAGCAGGTGGACTATGAGAAGGCGGAGCAGGCTGTCATCGAGGCGCTGGATGCCGGAGCGGCGAGCGTGGATCTGGAAGAAAAAGATGTTTACCGGAAACCGGACATTACGCAGGATGATGAAGCACTGAATGGGAAAATGGCGGAACTGAACCACCTGACAGCGGCGCGGATCACGTATGCAATCGGTGAAAACAGCTATGCCATAGACCGGGCGACCTTACAGAGCTGGCTCGTACAGGGGGAGGATGGAACCTACACGATTTCGCAGGACGAAGCGGCAGCTTTTGTGCGCCATATGGCGTATGAGACGGACACCTTCGGGCTGGCGCATACCTTCAAAACGAGTCTTGGCGCGACCATTAACCTGAATGCGGGCGGCGATTACGGCTGGTGCATCGACAAGGAGGAGACGACGCAGGCACTTCTGCAGGCGATCGAGGACGAAACACAGGGAAATCTCGACCCGGTTTACCTCTATACGGCCAATGACCGCTCGGCCAATGATATCGGAAATACATACGTCGAGGTGTGCATTTCCCAGCAGAAAATGTGGTGCTACAAGGATGGCGTTCTGGTGACGGAAACACCGGTCACAACGGGCAATCATGCGACGGGCTATGACACTCCGGCAGGCAGTGTCTGGGCGGTGGATGCGAAAAAAAGTGACTGTGATTTCAAGCTCTATCCGAGCCATGTCATGTTCTGGCTTCCGTTTAACGGCGACGTCGGAATCCACGATGCGAGCTGGCGTACCGAGTACGGCGGGGACATCTATCTGACGAACGGATCCCACGGATGTGTGAATACCCCATACACAGAAGCAGAAAAAGTGTTCAATGCTATTGAAATTGGTGACCCGGTTATCGTATACTATAGCCTGGATGATGTAACCGGGCCGCAGCCTACACAGAAAAACAGCCTGTAGGAAAAACGCTTAAGCATCACAGCAGAAGCACATCAAATAAAGGAGATTTTGATAGATGAAAATAGTAGTATTAGCTGGAGGAACCAGCACGGAACGTTCGGTATCCATTACATCGGGAACTATGGTCTGCAAGGCACTCCGCGAGAAAAACCATCAGGCAGTTCTGGTAGACGTTTTCTGCGGTATCGATGTGAAGGGGAACCTGGAAGATGTATTTGCAGAGGAGGCGTACGATATAGACAAAGCAGCAGAATATATGCACAGCTTGATGCAGGATTAAACGAAATGATCGAATCCCGCCGCAGATTTTTCGGACCGAACGTACTGGAACTCTGCGAGGCAGCGGATGTTGTTTTCCTTGCCCTGCATGGCGCAAACGGAGAGGACGGAAAGGTACAGGCTACGTTCGATCTGCTCGGCATTCCGTATACCGGAACGGGCTATTTAAGCAGCGCCCTCGCAATGGACAAATCCATCACAAAACAGTTCTTCCGTGCACACCATGTGCCGACCCCGAACGGCGTGACCCTGAAAAAAGGCCAGGAGAGCGAGCCTTTGTCCGGCTTTGGCCTGGAGCTTCCGGTTGTCGTAAAACCGTGCTGCGGCGGTTCCAGTGTCGGTGTCTATATTGCACACACGAACGAAGAATACTGGCAGGCTATGAAGGATGCTTTCTCCTACGAACCGGAGGTTGTCGTTGAGGAGTATATCGAGGGAAGAGAGTTCTCCGTTGGCGTGGTAGACGGAAAGGCTTACCCGATCATCGAGATTGCACCGATCGAAGGCTTCTATGATTACACGAACAAATACAAAGCCGGAGCTACTGTTGATACCTGCCCGGCCGTACTGACGGAGGAGCAGACGAAAGAAATGCAGAAGCACGCAGAGGACGGCGCTGCCGCTCTCGGTATCGAAAACTACTGCCGTCTCGACTTTATGATGCGCAAGGACGGAAGAATGTACTGCCTCGAGGCAAACACCCTTCCGGGCATGACCCCGACCAGCCTTCTGCCGCAGGAGGCACAGGTACTCGGCATTTCCTATCCGGAACTCTGCGAGCTGCTGATCCAGCTTTCTCTCAGAAAAAGAGGTAACAACGCATGAAAAATATGACACTTGCGCACATCACAGAGGTGTGCGGCGGAATCTACTTCGGATCGGAAGAAAAGAAAACAGCGGAAGTCACGGATATCGTGACGGACAGCCGGAAAGCGGGAGAGGGAAGCCTCTTCGTTGCAATTCCGGGTGAGCGTGTGGACGGCCATAAATTTATCCCGAACGTGGCTTCCCAGGGCGCACTTGCTGTCATTTCCGAGCAGAAACTTGAAACACCGCCATGCCCGTATATCCTCGTGAAGGATTCCATGGAGGCCATTAAAGCAATGGCAGAATACTATATGCAGCAGCTCAATATTCCGGTTGTCGGCATTACGGGAAGCGTTGGAAAGACCAGTACGAAAGAGACGATCGCGTCGGTGCTGGCGCAGAAATACCGTGTGCTGAAAACGGATGCGAACTTCAACAATGAGCTGGGCTTGTCGCTCACTGTTTTCCGTCTGCGTGAGGAAGATGAGATGGCGGTTCTCGAGATGGGAATCGACGATTTCGGCCAGATGCACCGTCTGGCGAAGATCGCACGCCCGGAGACCGCAGTCATTACGAATATCGGCTGGTGCCATCTGGAAAATCTGAAGACGCGAGACGGTATTTTACAGGCAAAAACCGAGATCTTTGATCATCTGCGTGAGAACGGGCACATTATCATCAATGGGGACGATGATAAGCTGTCTACTGTTGGAACGGTTCACGGCATCAAGCCGGTTCATTTCGGATTGGATGAAAAGAACGAATATTATGCCGATGAGATCGAGAGCCAGGGCTTCCGCGGCATTTCCTGCCGGATTCATACCCCGCAGGGGAGCTTTTCTGCACTGATTCCGATTCCGGGACGCCATATGGTTTACAATGCGCTGGCCGGAACCGCAGTCGGATGCACGTACGGGCTGACGCTGGAGCAGATCAAACAGGGAATCGAGACACTGCAGTCGGTGAGCGGAAGATTCCACATCATCGAGACAGGAAAATACACCGTTGTCGATGACTGCTACAACGCAAACCCGGTTTCGATGAAGGCATCTCTCGATGTTCTGAAAGAGGCGAAGGGAAGAAAAGTGGCCGTGCTCGGCGATATGGGCGAGCTCGGAACCGATGAGACAGCACTCCACGCCGAAGTCGGCACACATGCCGGAACCTGCGGCATTGACGCCCTCTACTGTGCGGGACCGCTCTGCGAGCATCTTGCAAAAGCGGCAAAAGAGGCAGACCCGAAACTGGAAATCCGCCACTTCGCAGACCGCGAAAGCCTGATGGCAGAACTGCCGAAACTCTTACAGGACGGGGATCAGATTCTGGTAAAGGCATCGCACTTTATGGAGTATGGAAAGATTGTGGAGATGCTTGAAACAGCACAGAAATTATGATAAAATTTTAAACTGGAAAGTACCCATGACAGGGTGGTAGCCTCCCGAGCTAATGAATACATAGGAAGGGAGGTGGCGTAAATGACAGCATACGAAATTATTATGGTTTTTCTGGGAATCTTAGCTTTACTGATTTCCTTCGGAGGCTTCATCATTGCGTTGCTTACCTTTCTCGATAAGAGAAATAAGCGAAAATAAAAATGCCTACCCCGTCGGCAAACGGGATAGGCGGTGTTCGTAAGAACATTTAACCCTTTTCTCGAGAGCATCCACTTTGGAGTGGGTGCTTTCTTTTTATATATTTATTATATCGCAGGGGTCTGGCATTTTCAAGCATTTTCTTTCAATTGTTCTAATAGAATGTTTTTCGTATAATTTCCAATCTCTTTTTTCTCTTCCTTCGTAAGCTCGCCCGGAATGATCGGCTTGCCGTACGTTACGGTAACGTGGGTACCGCGGATCTTCGGGAAATGTGCTTCCAGAATTTCTCTGGATCCGGAAATCGAAAGCGGAATGATCGGGCAGCCGGTTTTCGTTGCCATCTTGAATGAACCGTTGTGGAACTCGCCGAGCTCCAGCTCGCTCTCCGTCTTGCCGCGGGTATCCGGGAAGATACAGATGGAAGTGCCGCTCTTGATCTCCTCACATCCGGAGAGAATCATCTGCAGACCCTGCTTGATGTCGGAACGGTCGAGAAACAGGCAGTGGATGAGTTCCATCCAGTTCTTTAACAGCGGAATGCGTGAAAGCTCTTTTTTTGCGACAAATCCGCAGGAGCCCGGAACCGTTGTGTAGGTTACAAGGATATCAAAATAGCTGCGGTGATTGCCGATGTATAGAACAGCCCGGTCCTTCGGAATATTTTCCTGACCTTTTACGGTGACCTTCGTGCCGGAAAAAAACAGAATCACGCGGAAAATCCAGCGGATCAGCGCACGGCTTACCTTGTCACAGACCTCCGGCTTTTTCTTCCGGATCAGAAGCAGAACAAGAAGCACCGGGATCGACAGAATCAGATACAGAAAAGCGGTCAGAATGACCAGAATAAAACGAATCATGAATCTTTTTCTCCTCTTGGTAAAAATAGTGATATTCAGTTATTGCGTACTTTTCAGTATACGTCATATATGGGGCGGGTTGCAATAACTTTCGTCTTTTTCGGAAAAAGATTTTGCGTCATAGAAGACTGTGGCCCGTCATACAATGGATAGAAAGAGCAGGAAGCGGCGTTTGGAATGATGAAGAAAAAGAGACGGGGAAGAGTTCTTCTGGCGGCGGTGATTCTGATGCTCCTGGCATCGTGCCGGATCACAGATGTGAGCGAGGGCGAGCGGAAAGAACTGTCGTATGCGATTGTAAAGCCGGGCGATTTTCCGCCGGAAATCGATCAGATTTTGCGCAGGAAAAAAGAATCCGCGTTCCAGATGGCGTACGAGAGCGGGGACGATCTCTACATACTGCGCGGCTACGGAAAGCAGAAAAGCGGAGGCTTTTCCATACAGATCGAAGAAGTATCGAAATCGGAAAACGCCGTTTTCGTGCGGACAAAACTCGTCGGACCTGCCGCAAAGGAGGAGCAGAAAGGCGCCGCCTCCTGCCCTTACGTCGTGCTGAAAACGAAAGCGGCGGCGGGAATCTCAGTCGTATTTGAGGATTAGAGTGGGAGGAGCCTTATGGATTTTGTAAAAAAGATTCTGCATCAGATCAGCAGAAAAAGCGAAGCGGTGTCACAGATTACGTTTGACGAGGACTACAATGTGCCGGACGCACGGCCCGATGTGGGGCGGATGATTCAGAAAAAAGGCGAGGTGACGATCGGGGATGTGCAGATTTCGGAAGGAAAAGCGCGTGTATTCGGCGGCCTCACCTTTCATCTGCTGTACGTCTCTGACGGCGAACGGCGCCGGATCTGCCAGCTCTCCGGCGAGCTTCCGATCGACGAGACGATCCATCTCGATGGTCTGACAGGGGGCGACAAGGTCTGCATCACCTGGGAAGTGGAAGATCTGAACCTGCATCTCATCAACTCGCGGAAGCTGGGCGTGCGCGCGATCGTCACGCTGCACGCGTGGATCGAGGAACTGTGCGACCTTGCCGTGCCGATGGAAATCCGCGGGGAGAGCGACGTCGCGGTAAAAAGGCAGGAATACCGCGTGGTTGAGCTTGCAGTGCAGAAAAAAGATGTGCTGCGTGTCAAAAAGGAGCTTACGATTCCGTCCGGCAAGCCGGAATTGCACGAGATTCTCTGGCAGGATCTGGAAGTGCGCGGTCTCGATCTCCGCTCTGAGGAGGGGCGGGTCAGTGCGCAGGGAGAACTCTTTGTCTTCTGTCTGTACAGCGACGGCGAGGAGGATCACCCGCTGCAGTGGGTGGAGCAGGCGCTCCCGTTCCAGGCAGAAGTGGAATGCCAGGGCTGCATCTCCGAGATGATCCCGCGGATCGAAAGCACACTCGGCCAGACCACACTCGAAATCCAGCCCGATTCCGACGGCGAGGAGCGGGTCCTGCAGGCGGAGGCCGTACTCGAACTTGACATCTGTCTGTATCAGGAAGAAACCGTATCACTTCTGCAGGACGTTTACCATCCGCACCGAGAATGCATTCCAAAGGTGCAGGAGGAGACTTTGGAGAGCCTTCTGATCCGCAATTCCTCCAAATGCCGCCTGACCGACAAACTGCAGATGCGCGTGCCGAAAAATAAAATTCTGCAGATCTGCCACAGCGACGGCAAAATCAAGATCGACGAGGAAAGAAACGTAGAAAACGGCATCGAAGTAACCGGTGTGGTGGAACTCAGGGCGCTCTACGTGGTCAGTGACGACGAAATGCCGTTCTACGCCGCCGAAACCGCCATACCCTTCCGCCACACCATCGAAGTCCCGGGAATCGGACCGGACTGCCGCTACGAACTCCAGTCCTCCATTGACCAGCTCTCCACAACCATGCCGGACAGCAGCGACATCGAAGCCAAAGTCGTACTGAACCTGAACGCCCTCGTCTTCCGCCGCAGAAAAGAGATGGTAATGCAGTACGTCGAAGAAAAAGACCGAGATCCGGAAGAACTGCAGAGCCTCCCGGGCATCACCTGCTACTTCGTCAAGCCGGGGGATACCCTGTGGGATATCGCAAAGAAATTTTATACGACAACGGATAAGATCAGGGAATTAAATGAACTGAAAACCGAAACACTCACACCGATGCAGCAGTTATTAGTGGAGCGGGTATAGCGGAAAAGACAGCCTACTGCCTTAAGAATGGAGTTAATCCATCAGGCAGCAGGCTGTCTTTTTGCGAGTTCCATGCCGATCTGCATTGCAGAAAGAACAGGTACACTTTTGTGCCGGGAAGAAAAGCGGGAATTACAACCTTGCTTCTCAAAGAAATCAACAATAACGGAAAGAAACTGTCCTTTGTTTATGATGCTGTGGGAAATATTGTTACGATTTCCGAGAATGGTGTTCAGAAAGTAAAATATACGTATAATGCTTTGAGTGAACTGACCCGTGTGGATTCTGCATGGGAAAATAAGAGTATTACGTATACCTACGATGCCGGAATGAATATGACGTCCAGAAAAGAGTATTCCTATACAACGGGAACACTGGGCAATGCGGTAAAGACAGATCTGTTTACCTACCGTGCTTCAGGATGGAAAGATCAGCTTATTTCCTATAATGGCAGCAGCATTTCCTATGATGCGGTCGGCAACATTACAGCTTATCAGGGAAGAACACTGACCTGGTACAGAGGAAGCCTGCTGCAGAGTCTGACCTTAAACGGAAAGAAAGCAGTTTACCATTACGACAGCGAAGGACACAGAGTCCAGTGGAAAGACCTGAACGGAATCAGCCATAAGAACTACTGGTGCGGAAACAAACTGATGGGAACGAAGTATGGAGATGTACTGGTTCAGTTTGTTTACGGTGCGGATAAATCCCCGCTGATGCTGAAAAAGGGAGAAAAAGAGTATTATTACTTGTACAACAGCCAGAATGATGTCATAGGACTGATTGACAGCGATGGAAAACAGGTAGTAAACTATTCTTACGATGCATGGGGAAAACAGACTGGTCTGACCGATATCAGCGGAGAAAATATCGGAAAACTAAACCCATTCCGTTATCGTGCTTACTGCTACGATGACGATACCAAACTCTATGTCACCGCCAGCCGTTATTATGATCCGGAATTGTGCAGATTCCTTTGTGCGGACAACTTTGATGCTGTAAAAGCGAAAATGTTTAGCATGAATGGAAAGAACCTTTATGTGTACTGTTGCAACAATCCGGTGAATGCGGTAGATGATGATGGTGATTTTGGAATTTTAATGCTGGCATTCCCAGGAATCGATCCCAGAAAAGTAGCATGGAATATCTTAAAAGATGTATTTGTATATGCGGTACAGTGCGGAATGGCGAATGAGAAAGTAACCTTAGAAGGAATTGCAGAGGTGGCCATAGAAAGTGCAATCAGTAGTGTTTTGGGAGATAGCCAAGGAATTATCTTTTCAGTAGTAGTAAGTGGTTTGAAAGGAGGATATTTAGAGTATCAGGAATCAGGAGATATGGCAAGAGCAATGGGGGCAGGATTTTACGATGCTATAATGACCTTGTTAGAACCTAAAACGTATAACGCATATGTAAAAAATGAAACTATTGAGAATGCATTGGGTGCTTTTACAGACTTTTTTCAGTCTCCATTACTGAGCTATCCCAAAAGCGGTGTTTTGGATGGAGTGTTTGGAAAACCCAAGAAACAGGCAAATAAAAATGGATCAACACTTAAGAAAAACAGCAACATCAACTTTAGTACAAAAAAAGTTGGGGGGAAAAAGAAGAACTGGCAGAGTAATAAGCCTGCAATTTCCAGAAAAATGCAAAATATAGGACTTCCAGCGCTTAGATAGAAAAGTTTTAAGATGCCTTTGCGCGAAGAAAAATAGTTTTGTACAAAGGCAAAGCGTAAGAAATAACGAGGAGAAGATTGTATGAAAGTAGTATGGGGAAAATTTGGTACCGGCGTAGACCTGATTGTGTGTGCTATTAGTAGTTATTGGTGGGTGAGCCTGTGGGTAAATGAAAAAGATGCGTTCCACGCCTATTCATTAAAAACAAGTATCATAGTGTTTCTAGGAATAATGTTCTTTTTAAGCATAGCAGCTTATGGAACTGTGACATTTCTACTAAAACGAATTTATATTTATGAATGGGGAATAATGTTATCTTTTTGGGGCTATGAAAAAAAGATAGAATGGGAAGATTTTACTGTGATACAAAGATACAATGATCATTTTTTCTTCAACATATCGAAACAGAAAGATGACAGTTTGTTCTGGTGTACCTATCACCCATTTACCAGTATCATGATATTCGACAAGTTCCGCGGACCGGGCTGGGGAATCATACCGCTCAGCGCCGACGAATTTTGTGAACTCCTCACTTCATACGGTGTCAAGTATACGGAAAGTAAATAACATACAAAAAGAGTGGAAGTGGCCGTAAGATCCACGAATTACCAGCCACTTCCCTTTTTATATGCAAATTTAGAAAAAGAAAGAAGGAAATGCCAATGAAATCAATTTATCGCACGATCCTTGCCGTAGCAGGCAGCTTCCTTGCGGCACAGTTTGGAGGCTGGGATGCTGCGCTGGAAACGCTGGTCTGCTTCATGGCAATTGACTGGATCACAGGAGGTGTTCTGCTTCCTGTTGTTTTTAAAAAGAGTCCGAAATCTGAAAACGGAACGTTGGAGAGCCGTGCGGGATGGAAAGGGCTTTGCAGAAAAGGGATGATGCTGTTCTTTGTGCTGGTCGCGGAAAAACTGGATCAGCTCACACAGACGAATTACCTGCGGGATGCCGTCTGCATTGGATTTATTTTAAATGAAGCGGTTTCGATCTTGGAAAATGCAGGGCTGATGGGTGTGAAAATCCCTGAGGTTCTGCGGTCAAGGATTGATGTGCTGAGAAAGGAGGAGCAGAGTAAATGAGGGTTGACAGAAGCTATTGTAGCAACCAGAATACATGGTCGGAAAATCATCCGCAGTGTATTGTGGTACACAATACAGACAATTTTGCCGCCGGAGCCGATGCCCGCGCGCATGCAAGAGCGCAGTACCAGGGAAATTTTCAGATTATGTCGGCGCATTATTACGTAGATGACGGGGAGATCGCTTATCAGGCTGCGCCGCACAGCAGAGGATGCTGGCATGTCGGGAGAAATTATGGAAGTAAAAATCTATTCGGCAGATATGGAAACCGGAACAGCATCGCGGTTGAGATGTGCGTGCAGAAAGGATATGATTACGAAACCGCATTTTTACATACGGTGGAGCTGGTGAAAAACCTGATGAACGAGACGGGGATTCCATCAGATGCAGTTTACCGGCATTACGACATCTGCAGCAAAAACTGCCCGTCCCAGATTCAGAAGCGGGGAGACTGGGAGCGGTTCCAGCGTCTGATTCGGGAAACAGAAGACGGCAGTGAGAAAAGTGAATACAATCCCGGCATCTACCGTGTAACAGACCCGGCGCTCAACATCCGCACAGGTCCCGGAGTAGAATACCCGGTGGTGGGAGTCATCAAAGACCAGGGAAGCTATACGATCACAGAAATCAGAAACAAAAGCTGGGGCAGACTGCTGTCGGGAGCGGGATGGATCAACTGCCATAAAGCATATTGTTTTTACGGGGGAAGAGTATAAAATCCCATCTTTGCAAAACGATGTCATCGGACGGATTGACAGCGATGGAAAGCAGGGAGTAAACTATTCTTACGATGCAGGGGGAGAACTGGTAAATACCATGGATACAAGTGGTGCGAATATTGCACAGTCGAAAGAAATAACGAGGAGAAAATTGTATGAAAGTAATATGGGGAAAATTTGGTACAGGTGTAGATTTGATTCTGTGTGTTATTATTAATTACTATGTGGTGAGTATATGGGTAAATGGAAAAGATGAGTTCCATGCATATTCATTAAAAACAAGTATTATATTTCTAATAGAGGTAATGCTCGTTTTAAATATGGGGAAAACAGACCGGTCTGACCGATACCAGCGGAGAAAATATCGGAAAGCTCAATCCATTCCGCTATCGTGCTTACTGCTACGATGACGACACCAAGCTCTATGTCACCGCCAGCCGCTATTACGATCTGGAATTGTGCAGATTCCTTTGCGCAGACAACTTTGATGTTGTAAAAGCGGAAATGTTCAAAAAGTTAAATTAGTAGGTGGCAAATATGAAGGCAGGATATCGTAAATTTTATAAATATTTTAGTATATTGGTATTTATGGGCTGCGGATACCTTATGCTGAATTTTTGGGAAGAGGGAAAAGGTCAAATTAGTTCTTATAACATGCAAGATAAAGCACTTATGATATTGTGGTTTATGATTTATACTTTTGGTACGGCTGCTGGAATTATAAATACTTTAACCAGTATTTACATTTATGAATGGGGAATGCAGATCTCATTTTTGAAATATAAGAAAAAAATCGAATGGGAAGAATTTTCTGTTATACGAAGATATCATAATCATTTTTTCTTCAATATGTCAAAACAAAAAGATGCAGGTCCGTATTGGGCAATGTTTCATCCCTTTACCAGTTTTGTAATATTCGATAATTCGCGAAATCGTTCTGTTCATACCATGCCGCTTAACGCCGACGAATTTTGTGAACTGCTCACTTCATATGGTGTTCAGTACACGGAAAGAAAATAAAGATCGAAGGAATTAAAGAGAAAATATGAGAGCAGGATATCGTAAGTTTTTTATGTTTGCACAAGTTGCTACATTAATAGGCATCGGGTATCTTATGACAAGATTTTGGGAAGATGCAAAAAAACAATGTGAATTATATAATTTGCCTCAAAAGCTTTGGGTAATATTTGGAATAATGTTTATTTGTGGGATAGTGTCATGGGGAAGTGTAGATGCTTTAACACGTATTTACATCCATAAGTGGGGAATGGAACTTGCCTTTTTGGGATATAAGAAAAAAATTGTATGGGAGGATTTTTCCGTTATACAAAGATATAAAAATCATTTTTTCTTTAACGTATCAAAACAAAAAGATAGTGGTCTGTTTTTTTCAACATATCATCCATTTACTAGCTTTGTGATATTTGATAAGTCACAATTTAGTTGTGTCCGTACTATGCCAATCAGTGCCGACGAATTTTGTGATCTCCTCACTTCATACGGTGTCAAGTATAAGGAAAATAAAGCATGAGAAGAGTGGAAGTGATCGGATTTCTGTTGTTTTTACGGGGGAAAGAGAGTAGTATAATACATGTATAATTACAGCTTTGGAGGAAAAACAGTTGCTTGACTGGATCAATGTTTTTAAAGTAAACCGGAAAATTAAATCCCGTCTCTGGCCGTGGATTAAGATTATTTTGAGTATTATTCTTTTCTTTGCGGTATTTTACGGAGATATCTATGTTCACATTTTGGATAAAACAAAGACGGGGCGAATCGTGGAAGCACTGATTCTGGTTGTGTTTTCGTTTCTGGACTATCTGATCTGCTTTATTTCTGTAGCCGAAATGGACTGCCTGAAGGACAGGCGGTATGCGGCGGCGAAGGAGAGCGGTGAATTTTATACGGTTTCTGAAATAGAAAGTTCCCTGTTTAACTATGTGCCGCGTACCTATACGATTTATTACCGGCGGGGAAGCAGAAGACTTACCTTCGGCGTACGGACAAGAACGACAGGAAATCTGCTGGAAATGGGCAGCAGAGAATATTTCATAGGACCGACAGGAAAGCGCGAGCAGATTGTGAAAGACCTCGATACGCTGATGAAAGAAGTAAAAAAATACGCAAGATTTGACAAAGTCCTGGTACAGGCAATCAATGGAGAACCGGTAAAGAAATGATGCCGGTTCTTCTTGCTTTTAAGTAAAAATGCAGGTAAGATAAAAACAGCATGAGTGTAATACACATGCGTGAAAAATCATCAACAGAGAAGGTATGAAAATGGAGGAAACAAAAGATGAATTATCTGAAGGAACGGGATGGTGACCTGTTCTCCAATGCGGATCTGAAACGGCTGATTGTGCCGCTTCTGATTGAACAGCTTCTTGCCATCGCAGTCGGCATGGCGGATTCAATTATGGTATCCAGTGTCGGCGAGGCGGCGGTGTCGAGTGTGTCGCTGATTGATACAATCTTTATTCTGCTGATCAACATGTTCACCGCGATTGCAACCGGCGGAGCCGTCGTGTGCGGCCAGTATATCGGAAAGAAGCGGCCACACAAAGCATGTGAGGCAGCTGACCAGCTTCTGCTGGTGACAACGGCGCTGTCAGTTGTGATCATGGCGGCGGTCTATCTTTTAAAGCCGTTTATTCTGCATGTTGTGTTTGGAAACATTACGGCAGAGGTAGAAAGAAACTGCAATATTTATCTGATGATCGTAGCGGCCTCCATTCCGTTTCTGGCGGTTTACAACGGCTGTGCGGCCATTTTCCGTGCGCAGGGTGATTCGAAAACGCCGATGAAAATATCCATCGTCATGAACCTGATCAATATTTCGGGAAATGCGCTTCTGGTCTATGCGCTGAAATTCGGCGTGGACGGCGTTGCGATTCCGACGCTGCTTTCACGTATGTACGCGGCTGCGGCAGCATTTGTTCTCGTACATAATAAGCGGTATCCAGTGCGGTGCTCTTATCCGGTGAAATTAAAACCGGATTTCCATATGCTGAAAAAAATCCTTGGCATCGGCATTCCGAACGGCCTCGAGAACAGTATGTTCCAGCTCGGCAAAATTATGGTCTTAAGTATGATCACACAGTTCGGAACAGCGTCGATCGCGGCAAATGCGGTGTCCAACACGATTGCTGTCTTCCAGACACTGCCCGGTATGGCGATCGGAAATGCAGTGCTGACCGTAAGCGCACAGTGCGCGGGAGCGGGAGACTATGAGCAGGTAAAATACTATGCGAAAAAGCTGCACATCATCATTTATGGCCTGATGATCGTCTGCTGTCTCGGTGTCATCGCGGCACTTCCGGCGGTGCTTCACGTTTACAGTCTGTCTGCGGAGGCAACAGCCATGACGGAAGATATCATCGTTTACCACGGCATCTGCTGTATGATAATCTGGCCAATTGCCTTCAATCTGCCGAATGTACTCCGCGCGTCCAATGATGTGGCATTTTGCATGATTCTCTCGATTCTTTCCATGTGGATCTGCAGAATCGGCATGAGCTATGTGCTCGGTGTGCGTATGGGATTCGGCGTCTTCGGTGTCTGGGTCGCCATGACGATGGACTGGGTTGTTCGTGCCATTTTCTTTGTCCTTCGCTATCGAAGCGGGAAGTGGCAGCATCAGACGTGATGAAAAATACGGAATGTTTTGGGGAGAGAGAAAGAAAAAACGATACATCTGGAGGAAGTTATTATTATGAAAAACGCAAAGAAACTGATTCCCGGAGCGGCGATTGCGCTGGTGATTGCCGCTGCGGCGAAATTCCTGGAAAGCCTGGAGGAGAGCGCCGGACTGCACTTTATCGGGGCATCGGTCATCGCCATGTTTATCGGTATGATTGTGAACGCCTTTTACAAGCCGAACAGCGTGACGGCGCCGGGAATTAAATTTACATCGAAGAAGATCCTGAAATTTGCGATTATTCTGCTCGGTGCGAGCCTGAATATCCGCACGGTGCTGACGGTCGGAAGATTTTCCCTGACGGTTATGGTATTTACCCTGGCAACGTGCTTCGGCCTTGGCGCACTGATCGGAAAAGCAATGGGACTGAACTGGAAGACGAGCAGCCTCATCAACGCCGGCACGGGTATCTGCGGCGGTTCCGCGATCGCGGCAATCGCGCCGGTCATCGAGGCAACCGATATGGACATTGCCTATGGCCTCTCCGCAACGTTTTTATTTGATACGGTCATGATTGTCGTATTCCCGATCCTCGGTCACTGGATGGGCCTTTCGGATGCCGCGTTTGGCCTCTGGGCCGGAACTGCGGTCAACGATACCTCAAGCGTCGTTGCCACCGGTTACGCATTCAGCGAGGCTGCCGGTGATTTCGCCACCATGGTAAAACTGACACGGACCCTCGCCATCATTCCGGCTGTTCTGGCATTCGCCGCCATCAACGTACATCTGAAACGGAAGGCGCAGGCAGCAGAAGGAACCGCCGTAAAGGTAAGCATCAAATCCATTTTTCCATGGTTTATCTTAGGTTTTCTCGCCATGTCAGCACTGACCTCCTTAGGTCTTATCCCGGCAGGCACAGCAGCCGCATTAAAAACCATCAGCAAATTTCTGATGGTGGCCGCCCTTGCGGCCATCGGCCTGAACACCGATTTCAAATCCCTCTGCCGCTCCGGCGCAAAGCCGATGCTGCACGGATTCATCATTTCGCTGCTGGTAGTCCTGGTAGCGATTGCAGTCGAATTTGCGATCGGCATTGCGCCGCATGGGGTACTGTAAAGAAACAGAGAATTAAAAATCCAGGCATCCGTATAGGATGCCTGGATTTTTTGATTCAAAACGGGTTTGTCGTTTCCTTCAAAAACGTTTTCAAAACCTGCAGCACCCCGTTCTCCCAGTACGGCGGGCAGGTGTGTTTTGCTGAGGCGATGACTTCCGCTCGGGCGTTGGAGACGGCGTAGCTTTCGCCGGCGTTCTGAAGCATCTCGATGTCGTTCAGGTTGTCGCCGAAGCAGCAGACTTCGTCTGGGGTAAGGCCAAAGTAGTTCATCAGAAATGAGAGACCGGTCCATTTGCTGACGCCGCGGGCGTTGCAGTCCAACCATTCCTTACCGGCGACAGCGAGTTTTGCCTGATGATTCCACGCCGGGATGAAATTTGGGGAGCAAAGCTCTTCACAGGAGGTTGGATGGTAGATTGTGAATTTGATAATGTCCTCGTTTTCTACCTTCGATAGATCCGGTACTTCGCGGACATCGAAGCCGTAGGAGTCGCGGAGCCAGTGAAACATGCGGCTTCCGGCATCTTCGGCGAGGCAGTAGTCCGGGGTGGCGGCAAAGCAGTCGCAGGACGGAAGTTCGTCGTGTACCATGCGGCACATGGATTTCCAGAGTGCCGTTTCCATCGGATATGTTTTCAGAATCTTTTCCGGTGTGCGCACGACAGTTCCGCCATCGGAGATGTAGAGCAGGCGGTCCTTGATCGGAGCGAAAAGCTTCTGTTCACTGGAAAACTGGCGGCCGGAACAGACAACAAAATGGATGCCCTGGTCGACAAGCCTGGAAACAACAGTCATATATTCCGGGTCGATCAGAAGTGTGCCGTCTTTGACGAGCGTTCCATCGACATCGGTTGCAATCAACTTTATCATAATAGAAAATCTCCTTATCTTGTCACAGAAAAAATTCAAACTATAGCAAGACCAGAAAATAACGCAAAAAAGACAGTGCTGCAGGGCGCGAATTACAAGGAACGGATTTGAAGGCGTACCGGGGTACGACGAAAATCCGTGACGCAGTAATTCACGTTCTGCAGTGCTGAATTTTTTGCATTATTTTCTGGGATTGCTATAAACATGATTATATCGTGAATTGCTTCGGGGTGCAAGCCGGAACCGGAGGAACGCAAAACTCCACGTTGACGAAATGCGGAAATAAGGCGTAAAATAAAGAAAAATATATATCCACAGGGGGATTTTTATTATGGCATTTATTCAGGTAAGCTTCATGTCAAAAACTTTAATGCGCACCGTACCGCTGCAGGTTATTCTGCCGGTCGACAAATTTACCTTTGGGCAGCCGGAGCGCGAGGAAAAACCGTTTAAAACGCTGTATTTGCTGCATGGCATTTTTGGGAATGAGACAGACTGGGTTCATGGAACCAGAATCCAAAGATGGGCAGAGGAGAAAAACCTTGCCGTTGTCATGCCGGCCGGCGAGAATGCGTTTTATGTGGATCAGCCGTCCATCGGTGCCATGCACGGACAGTTTATCGGAGAAGAACTGGTTGAGATTACAAGAAAAATGTTTCCGCTGTCCAGAAAAAGAGAAGACACCTTTATCGGAGGCCTTTCCATGGGTGGTTTTGGCGCACTCAGAAATGGCCTGAAATATCACGATACCTTCGGGGCTGTGATCTGCCTGTCCGGTGCACTTCATGTGCTGGAAAATCCGGAAGAGAGCAGAGCGGACAGCTTTGCACATGAAGAAGGTTATTTCGGAAATCTGGTCGAAGCAGCAAAGAGTGACAAAAACCCGGCTGTTCTTATCGAGCAGTTAAAGGAAGCACGGAAAAAAGATCCGTCTGTCAATGTGCCGACCGTATTCCAGGCGTGCGGAACAGAGGACGGACTTCTGGAAGTAAACCGTCTCTACCATAAACGGATGGAAGAGAGCGGCATGGACATTGTCTACTATGAGAGCAAGGGTGGCCATGAATGGGATTTCTGGGATGAGTGGATCAAAAAGGCACTGGACTGGCTGCCACTTGAGGAAAAGACGGAAGGTCTGAACAGCGGAAACGTAAATGTTTAAAGGAAAAAGGGAGACAGGCAATGCCAGAAACGAGAAATGACGAATTGTACCGTGCGTTAAAACACAACGGTTACCCGGACGACTTCTGCCGGGAAATTGCATACCGCCAGATGAACACCGATTTTACCGCCACGCGGATGCTCGGCTATCTCTACCGCGTCACAAGCCCGCGCGCCGAGGACGTTGTCGATGAGATGCTGGCTATCCTGAGTGACCGCAAAGCATGGATTGAGAAAAAACAGTCTGAGGAAGCCCAGGCGGCAATCAGCAGAATGTATCGGGAAGGCCTGTAACCTGGGCGGGCGTTTATGCAGAAAAAGCAGAAGGAACGGGCTTGCATTCTTTTCCGGTTTCTGCTACAATCAGTGCAGTGAAAAAGCGACGAAAAGAAACAGTAGCGACAGAGCGCATTCAGAGAGAAAGCGGCAGGTGAAAGCTTTTTGCAGAATCTATCGTGAACCGGTCTTGGAGCTGTGCACCGAAGAGAAGAAAATCCATCAGGAAAAATTTATTTCGTAGGCTGCACCGGGATCTCCCGTTACAGAGAAGGTACAGAGAGCAGAGATCACGCGTATTACAAAATACAAAAATCGTGGGGTACAAATGCTTTGTGTCAGAGTGCAGGAGTTTTCCTGAATTTAGGTGGTACCGCGGATAAAAAAATTCGCCCTAAACTGCAGCTTGCGGTTTAGGGCTTTTTTCTGTTTGAAAACGAAGCATCTAACTCGTTACTTCAGTGATGAGTTAGATGCGTAAAATGTTGTATAAAAGCTTAAAATCGGACAGGCTGGAATGTTCTCGCGTCTGGAAGATTTCAGATGTTGAAAACCCAAAGAATAAGGAGGAAATCAGAAAATGAAACTTGAAAAATTAGTAGGAGAGCGCTTCAAAGAAAGACCTGCTGACTGTGTCATCGACAGCCATGCTATTATGGTAAAAGGCGGATACATCAAATATATGGCAAACGGAATCTATTCTTCCTATCTGCCGCTGCGCCGCATTGTGCGCAAAATCGAGCAGATCCTGCGCGAGGAGATGGACAAAATCGACGGCCAGGAGGTGCAGTTTCCGGTTGTCATGCCTGCTTCTCTGTGGGATGAGTCCGGCCGTTACGATAGCATCGGCGATGAGCTGCTGCGCTTCACCGACCGCAACAATGCCAAAATGGTACTCGGCATGACCCACGAGGAGGCAGCCGTACACCTTGTACGCGAGTATGCACAGAGCTACACCAAATATCCGTTTATGATCTATCAGATCCAGACAAAATTCCGTGATGAGGCCCGTCCGAGAGCCGGACTGATCCGTGTGCGTGAGTTTACGATGAAGGATGCTTACTCCTTCCATACCAGCCAGGAAGATCTGGAGCAGTATTACGAGAAATGCCACGCAGCATACGAGCGCATCTTCGAGCGTGTCGGCGTGCCGGAGGTGGTATCTGTCAAATCCGATTCCGGTATGATGGGCGGAAATATCTCCCACGAGTTCATGCTTCTGACTCCGGTCGGAGAGGATTCCATCGTTCTGTGTGATTCCTGCGATTACAGAGCCAACATGGAGGCAGCTGAGAACATTTCCGACATCGCAAGAGATGCAGAATCCGCTGCACTCGAAAAGGTTTATACACCGAACGTCCACACCATTGAAGACGTCTGCAATTTCTTCGGAGACGAGACAAAGAACTCCTGCAAAGCCGTTGTTTATCAGCAGAATGTTGATGATAAATACGTTGTCCTTTTCATCCGCGGCGATCTCGAAGTCAACGAGACGAAGCTGGTCAACTTCCTCGGCGAGCAGGTTCACGCAGCCGTGATCACCGAAGAATGCGGACTGAACGCAGGCTATATCGGACCTGTGAACCTGAAGGTGAACGGAGATGCCGTTGTTCTCTACGATAAATCCCTCGAGGGAAGAAATAACCTTTCCTGCGGAGCCAACGAGGCAGAGCATCATTACAAAGGACTCGACATGGAGCGCGACGTTCCGAATGCCGAGTATCACGATTTTGCAAAAATCCAGGAGGGCGGCATCTGCCCGAAATGCGGCAAAAAGACCGTGAAGATCTCCAGAGGTATCGAGGTCGGAAATATCTTCCAGCTTGGAACCAAATATACAAAATCCATGAATATGACCTATGTCGATGCAAACGGCGAGAGCAAGACCCCGATCATGGGATGCTACGGTATCGGTGTCGGCCGTCTGGCAGCATCGGTCTGCGAGGCACATCACGATGAGTACGGCCCGATCTGGCCGAAAGCTATCGCTCCGTGGCAGGTACACCTCTGTGCAGTCCGCGTCGATGACGAGGAAGTCAGAGCATATGCGGACAAGCTGTACGAGGATCTGCAGAATGCAGGCATCGAAGTGATCTACGACGACAGAAGCGTCAGAGCCGGCGTAATGTTTGCCGATGCCGATCTGCTCGGCATTCCGCTGCGCATCATCGTAAGCCCGAAAAACATGAAACAGGGCGTTGTCGAGGTTGCATCCCGCGATAAGACTCTGAAAACACAGATTCCGCTGGAAAATGTGATGGAAGAGATTAAACAGTATCTGTAATGATTCAGAACCATGCGAAAGGGAAGAAAAATCGAGATGGGGCTCGGAAGAAGTTCGACAGGAGAAAACACGATATGGAACTCTGGGATATCTATGATGAAAACAAACAGCCGACCGGCCGCACGATGAAACGGAATGACTGGCATATGAAGCCGGGCGAGTTTCACCTGACCGTACTCGGCGTAATCGCAAGACCGGATGGGACCTTTCTTATCACAAAACGTGTCATGACGAAAGCCTGGGCACCGGGCTGGTGGGAGGTTTCCGGCGGCGCGGCACAGGCAGGAGAGAGCTCCTGGGAGGCCGTGCGCCGTGAGGTCAGAGAGGAAACCGGACTCGATGTGAGCAAGGCAGACGGCGGCTACCTCTTCACTTACCGGCGTATCAACCCGGATGAGGGAGACAACTACTTTGTCGATGTCTATCGCTTCGTGATGGATGTCAAAGACGAGGATCTTCACCTTCAGGAGGAAGAAACGGACGGCTACCGTTTTGCTACGCTGGACGAAATCAAAGGATACGCCGCAGAAGGAAAATTCCTGCATTACGACAGCATCCGCCAGGCATTTGAACTGTAACAGAGAAATGAGATAAGAAAAACGCGTTCCCGCCGGAAACCACAGGAGTTTCCGAAAACGGGAACGCGTTTTTGTAATTTACAGGATTCTTTCTTGCCGTAGGCATGCCTGAAAAGGGCTTTTCGTAAGCGCGTAAGCGGTTCATTGCGGTTAATCGCGATTGAACACTTCGCGGTTGAGCGCCTTTTCCTGATGGCTGACAATCGTTGTGCAGACAGCATCGCCTGTGATGTTGACGGCGGTACGCAGCATATCGAGAATACGGTCGATACCCATGATAAGAGCGATACCCTCCGTTGGCAGTCCGACGGAATTCAGTACCATAGCCAGGGTAACAAGTCCGACGCTTGGGATACCGGCGGTACCGATGGAAGCCAGTGTTGCGGTAACAACAACCGTTGCGAGGTTTGCCGGAGTCAGATGAATACCGTATGCCTCTGCGATGAAGATGACAGCGACACCCTGCATAATGGAGGTACCATCCATGTTGATGGTTGCGCCGAGCGGAATGGTGAACGAAGAAATCTGCTTCGAGACACCCATCTTTTTGTTCAGGGTATCAATCGACATCGGGATTGTCGCGTTGGAGGTTGCGGTGGAAAATGCAAATCCCATAACCGGAAGGAATTTCTTCACGAATTTAATCGGATTCAGCCGTGTGAATACGAACAGAAGAACCTGATAAATGATGAAGCACTGCAGTGCCAGCGCCAGTGTTACATTTCCCATGTATTTCAGCATCGGTGCGAACGCAGAAAAGCCGACCGTTGCAAAGGTACGTGCAATCAGACAGAAAACGCCGACCGGGGCCACCTTCATGACCGTCATGGTCATTTCCATCATGACATCGTTAAACTGGCTGATAAAGTTGGAAACGACCGAAGCACGGTTTCCGAGCTTTGCCAGCATTACACCGACAAACAGGGCGAATACGATGATGGGAAGCATATCGCCGTTTGCCATGGAACCAATCGGGTTCTTCGGGATGATGTTGAGCAGTGTATCCACCAGGCTGACGCTGGAATCTGCTGCTGTCGAGGACAGGTCGGCTTTCTGAACCGCACTCATGTTAAGTCCGAGACCCGGGTGAATGAGCAGGGCGGTTCCAAGTGCGATGCAGACGGCAAGTGCTGTGGTAACAAGGTAAAAGCCGATCGTTTTTACGCCGACCTTTCCGAGGGTTTTGCTGTCTCCGATGGACATACTTCCGCAGACGAGGGAGCAGAAGACAAGCGGTACGACAAGCATCTGCATCAGGCGGATAAAGCCCTGTCCGATGACATACAGCACACCTTCTACGATGACGGTGTCCTTGATATAGCTGGACGGGATCCAATAGTGAATCACCACGCCGAGCAGCGCACCGGCCAGCAGGGCAATAAAAATCTGGGTGGAAAGCCCGGGCTTCTTTTTTGACTTTTCCGTTGTTTCTTTTCTGTTTCGGACCATTATTCGATTCCTCCGGTTTCTTCGAGATATTCTTTCAGTGCCGTTTTCCAGTCGAGCGGCTCAGGAATACCGGTCAGGCGGAGCATCATGTTGTCCAGAACAGAATAGGTCGGGCGGACATCATCGCGTGCGACAACCGGGTAGAGATCAAGGTCACCGGTTTTTCCGGTATACTCGAGGATGGTTCTTGCAAACTCATAGCGGCTGCAGCTTCCGGGGCAGACAACGTGGTACAGACCATACTCCTCGCTGTCGATAAAGTGGCAGATCACGCGCGCAAGCTCAAAAGCACTGGTTGGAGCCGCATACTGGTTGTTTGGAACCTCCATCGTGCCGCCTTTTGCCGCATTGCGGAGTACTTCATCCACAAAATCGCGGCCGATCCCGTAAATCCAGGAGCTTCGGATGATGACAAAGCGGTTCAAAAGCTGTGTCAGGATTTTCTCTCCGGCCTCTTTTGATTTTCCGTAGATCGTACGCGGATGCACGGTATCAAACTCGTTGTACGGGATGCGGGATTCCTTGTCGAAAACATCATCCGTTGAGATCTGAATAACCTTTGCGTCGATATCATTGGCGGCAAGCGCTACGTTGCGCACACCGATGGCATTGACACGATAGGCTTCGTCGAGGTTTTTTTCACACTCGGCAACGTCGGTCATACCGGCGCAGTTGATGATAACGTCGGGACGGTTGACATAAACAAACTGTGTGACTTCATCGATTTTGGTAATATCAACCTCGTGAATATCCGTCGGAAGAAGCTGATATTCCACACCCTCCAGCAGTTCCAGAAGGGCAGTACCGATGTGGCCTTCGGCACCTGTAATCCATATTTTTTTCATAGGTTTTCTCCTGTCCTTGATTTATATACAGAAAAACTGTAATTGTATTTATTTTACCTGTGGACTTTACAGAAGTCAATAAATTATGGAAAGTCTCTGTGCAGAACCGGAAAAAAGTGGTATCATTTCTGTATATGTCTGCGGTGTAAGACTGCATATCTGCTACAAAAGAAGGAGGAGTATTTTTGAAAAAGAACAAATATGAAATCGACATGTGCAACGGCACGATTATGGACAAGCTGATTTCCTTTTCGCTGCCGCTGATGGTGTCCGGCATTCTGCAGCTGATGTTCAACGCGGTGGATATCATCGTCGTCGGACGGTTCAGCGGAAGCCAGGCGCTTGCGGCTGTCGGATCGACAACGGCACTCATCAACGTGTTCATCAACCTGTTTATGGGAATTTCACTCGGTGCGAATGTACTGGCGGCGCGGTATTATGCGGCGGGGCGCGACCGGGAGATGTCGGAAACGGTACATACATCGATCATGCTGGCGCTGATCAGCGGCGTTGTGATGGCGTTTGTGGGCGTATTTTTTGCAAAAGGCGCGCTGGAGCTGATGGATACACCGGCGGATGTCATTGATCAGTCGGCATTGTATATGAGAATTTACTTTATGGGAATGCCGTTTTTCATGCTGTACAACTACGGTGCGGCGATTCTGCGTGCCGTCGGCGACACGAAGCGGCCGCTGTATTTCCTGATTGTATCGGGTGTGATCAACGCTGGTCTGAATATGTTCCTCGTGATTGTGTTCAGTCTCGGCGTGGCAGGTGTGGCGATTGCAACGGTGGTTTCGCAGGCGATCTCCTGCTTGCTGGTTCTGCGGTGCCTCTATAAGAGCGAGGGAAGTTATCAGCTCCGGTTCTCGAAGCTGTGCCTGAAAAAGGATTACATCATCCCGATTTTCCAGGTCGGCATCCCGGCGGGTATTCAGAGTACCGTTATCAACTTCTCGAACGTGCTGCTGCAGTCATCCGTCAATTCCTCGGTTCGATTGCAATGGCAGGCTACACGGCGGCCAACAATGTGCTGGGATTTTTATACACCTCAGTCAACTCCGTCACCCAGGCGTGCATGAGCTTCACAAGCCAGAACTACGGTGTCGGAAAATACAAACGAATGGATAAGGTGCTGATCGACTGCCTGATTCTCTCCAGCGGCATCGCACTGGTGATGGGTGGCGGCGCGTATCTGTTCGGTACGGAAATCCTGCAGATTTACACCGGGGACCCGGAGGTTATCCGCTGCGGTATGGAAATTCTGTCGATCACGACGGTTCCGTATTTCCTCTGCGGCATCATGGACCTCTTCCCGGGAGCCCTGCGCGGTATGGGATGCTCGGCGGTGCCGATGATTCTGTCCGTCATCGGAACGGTCGGAACGCGAATCGTGTGGATCTTCGGCATTTTCCCGCAGCACCGCTCGCTGTATGTGCTGTTCATTTCGTATCCGGGATCGTGGATCATCACGATTATCCTGCAGGTGATCTGCTATCTGATTGTGCGGAAGAAAGTCCACAGCCGGGCAGCAGCCGTATAAAAAAGAGAAAAAAGACAAAAAGCCAGAAAAACCGCGGATAAATCCATTTTTAGGTGGAATTATCCGCGGTTGTGTGATAAGATGGCTGTATGCGAAGAGGCAGGTAGAAGATACAGGGACACCTGCCTCTTACTCTGTGAAAAAGGAGAGAAGAGAGAACATATGAAAAAGTTTTATGCATGGTATCAGAAGCATATTACAGGTGCGATCTTTACCGGACTGCTTCTCGGTATTTTAACCGGACTTCTTCTGGCGGACCGCTTTACGCCGATTCTGACCGTAACCGGCGTCATCGGCGGCATCTACATGAACGCCTTGAATATGATGATTTTCCCGATGGTATTCTGCTCAATTGTCATGGGCATCTGCAGCATCGGAAATGCAAAAACGACAGGTAAGATCACCGGCTACTCGATGATTTTCTTCCTGTGCACCACCGCGATTGCAAGTGCAGTCGGCATTATCATTCCAAGACTGATCCGCCTCGGAAAGGGAGTCCATTTTGAGATGGCAACTTCCGATATCCAGGCGACCGAGATGACCAGCATCCTCGACACGATCAAAAACCTGATCCCGTCCAACCCGGTGAAAGCATTTGCGGAGGGCAACATGCTCCAGGTACTCGTGTTCGCTGTCGTTGTCGGCTTTACGCTGATTGCGGTCGGAGAGAAGGGACAGCCGCTCTTAAACGTGATCGACTCCCTGAATGAGGTCTGCTTAAAAGTCATCAGCACCGTTATGTACTTCACCCCGATCGGTGTCTTCTGTACGATCGTGCCGGTTGTCGAGGCAAACGGAACCAAAACCATCGTTTCCCTGGCAACCCAGCTCATCATTCTGTATGTGGCATTCTATGGATTTGCGATCGTCGTCTACGGCGGCGCTGTAAAACTCATCGGAAAGACGAGTCCGGTCAAGTTCTTTAAGGCGATCATGCCGGCAGCCCTGAATGCATTCGGAACATGTTCCAGTTCCGCGACGATCCCAATCAGCAAGCGCTGTGTCGAGAAAGAACTCGGCGTTTCGAACCAGATCAGCAGTATTGCAATCCCGCTCGGTGCCACCGTCAACATGGATGCGGTATCGATCCTGATGTCGTTTATGATCATGTTCTTCGCAAATGCCTGCGGCATCAGCGTCAGCATTTCGATGATGGTGATCATTCTGCTTGCCAACGTCCTGCTTTCTGTCGGAACACCGGGTATCCCGGGCGGTGCGATCGCATCGTTCGCAGCACTCGCCACGATGGCAGGTCTTCCGGCCGGCGTCATGGGCGTTTACATCAGTATCAATACACTGTGTGACATGGGTGCCACATGCGTCAACGTCATCGGCGATATGGCAGGCTGCGTTGTGCTGCAGGAGAAAATCAAACTGGAAGAAAACTAAAAAATGTTACATAGAAAAAGAGGGATTCCTTTCACGGGAGTCCCTCTTTTGCAATGCGTAAAATAAATTAAATATAGTCCGAAACATATGGAATATGGTGGAAGAGCAGGTCATCCAGGCATTCCACAGTCTGTGGCGTCGTTTCGATGCGCGCCATCTCATACAGCTTGGAAGCCGTCTTGTAGCCGAGCAGCAGTGTCGTGAGCGATGCGATCGTCATTTTCATCACATGGTCCGGCTCGCGGTCGGTCGGCACACAGTGTCCTTTTTCAAAGAAGAATGTGAAGCTGTCATTGTTCCACGGAAGCAGCTCATCCTCGATCTCAAAACGGATACACACATCCGGCTCGTCCGGGTCGCAGGCGTAATGTTCCATAAACTGCACGACATCGATGATACGCCCCATCGAGTATGGGCGAATCGTTTCTTTGATATCGCTGTCCTCAAGCTCGAACGCGATGGGTTCACTGTAGTAGTTATTTCCTTTGACCTCATCGATCATGGAATCGTGCGCATGAATATACTCCCAGAGTCCCAGCTGCGCTTCGCGGTTCAGATAGATCATCTCTTTGATATGCATGATATCGGAGCTGATCAGATAGACCATGTAGCCGTACGGCACATCATCAGCGGAATAGTAGATCGCAACGACGGTATCATCCTCATCCCAGCGGAAATATTCTTCCCACGCCAGATTGTTGCGGTAGAGGCAGCCGTGCGTCTTCGAAGCAAATTTGGTATGTAGTTCCTTGAAATCCTTGTCATCCCATGCCACGCGGCGCACATAGCCAGGGGCTTTGAGTTTCCGCGGCACCTGCGTGTCCTTGATGGTGTACGTCATCTTATTGGAAATGATTTCCCATCCGAGATTCCGGTAGAGCGGAATGGAGTAGGGATAGAGAAGCGCAAAGGAACGGTGGTTTTCCCGCATGCGCGTGAGACTCCGGATCATCAGCTTTTTCATGATGCCCTGGCCGGTGTATTCCGGGTAGGTGCAGACGCTGGTGACAAAACCAACGGGATAGCGGACACCGTAGATATTCATGTCCAGCGGATAAACCGCGAACTGTGATACCAGATCCTCCTCGCAGAAACAGCCGAGCACATCGGCACGGACGAGAACCGGGAATTTGGACTGCTTGATTTCATCGTCTTTCCATCCGCTTTCGGAAAGCTCCTGCTCTGTAACCTGAAAGGCGTAGCGCAGAAGTGCATTGTACTGCTCTGCGTCGTCGATGGTCAGCGGGCGGAAGGTTAAGTTCGAATCTTTCGTTTGAATCATGGATTACTCCCTCATTTTATTGTGAATCAAAGTATAGTGAATCAGATACTTTATTTTTTCGTAAATATTCTATCATAAGAAATGGAATTTGTGCAGTTAAAAATAAAGCCCATTCCGCAAATTTGGTAAAAAGATCAAAATAGTGTTAGAAATCGGATAAAAACTTCAAGAAACAGACAAAAAATCTAATAAAATGAAAAACATACAGGGACAGTCTGCGCGAAAAAGCAGACATACGATTTCCAGGGTGACTGCGTTGAGATCGACGTGTTCAATCCGGAGACAAGAAAATATGTCTGGAACGTATGCAAGAAGAACTACTACGATTACGGCATCAATGCTTTCTGGCTGGATAACTCCGAGCCGGATTACGGTGTTTACGATTTCGATCATTACCGCTATATTGAAGGACCGGCGCTCTCCTGCAGCAACATCTATCCGCAGTTATACAGCCGTGTCTTCTATGATAAGAAGAAAAAACCGACCGCGTAAAACCGGTCGGTTTTTTTGAATAAATTTCCATTACAGGACGGTTTTTGTACACTTTTTTCTTGACGAAACGGGAAACAATCGTTACACTATTATGTATAACTGTAATTAAAATGGGAAAATGTAGCAAAACGCGGAAGCACACAAAGGGGTAATGAAGTTTTGTGTGTACCGGGGAGAAGAGAGGGAAACAGATGAATCAGACCGAATTGCCGGAATGTGAAAAAATAAGTAAGAAAGAGCCTTCTAAGGATGTTCAGATGACACAGGAACAGGCAGACAGTCTGGTGGAACATCTGAAGAATATTTTCATGTATGTGCGGGTTCTCCGTCCGGATGAGATCGGAGATTTTATTATCGATGAAGAGAATGGCAAGCTGTGTGAATGCTATACAGTATGGAACAAAGCGATGCCGTGTCTTAACTGTATTTCCGAAAAAGCCCTGCGGGAGAAATCGCAGAAATCAAAACTGGAATGCATTGCGTCGAATGTGTATCAGGTCATTGCAAGATACGTGGAGATCGAAGGAGAACCATGCGTGATCGAGATGATCAACCGTCTCGACGATGAAACACTGATGGACTCCGAAGGACGCCAGAATCTGGTAAGCAAGCTGAACAGCTACAGCGAAGAGCTGTATCGTGACGCGCTGACCGGAGTATTCAACCGCCGCTACTTCGAAGACCAGATCCGGGACGCCAGCTTTTGCTGCGGCGTAGCCATGATCGATCTCGATGATTTCAAATTATACAACGATACATACGGCCACAATGCCGGAGATATGGCGCTTGACACCATTGTAAAGACCGTCAACCGCTGCACCCGACGTACCGACCGTCTGATCCGCTTAGGAGGAGACGAATTTCTGCTGGTTCTGCCGGAGATGGATGAGGAAAACTTTGTACAGAAATTAAAACAGATTCAGTCACAGATCCATGAGGCACAGGTGCCAGGCTACTCGAAGATGCGTCTTTCCGTCAGCGTAGGAGGTGTTCTGACAAGAGATGAGACGATCGGCGAAGCTGCGATGCGTGCCGACCAGCTGATGTATCTTGCGAAACAACGGAAAAACATGGTTGTCACCGAGAAAGACCAGATCCTGGGTTGTCAGGACGATGTTGTCCGTCAGGAAAACCGCAGAGAAAAACAGCGCATCCTGATCGTGGATGATTCCGAGATGAACCGTATCATCCTCTCGGAGATTCTGCAGGATGAATACGATATCATCGAGGCTTCCACCGGCGAAGAGTGCCTGCGTCTGCTGGAAGAATACGGAACAGGCCTTGCGCTGATCCTTCTGGATATCGTCATGCCGGGCATGGACGGTTTCGGAGTGCTTGACTACATGAACCGCAACCACTGGATCGAAGAGGTTCCGGTCATCATGATATCGAGCGAGGATTCCACCACATTTGTGCGCCGTGCGTATGAGCAGGGCGTATCCGATTATATCAGTCGTCCGTTTGATGCAAAAGTTGTTTACCAGCGTGTCTTCAACACGATCAAATTATATGCAAAACAGCGCCGTCTCGTGACGCTCGTCACCGAGCAGATTTACGAAAAAGAGAAAAACAATCAGATGATGATCAGTATCCTGAGCCATATCATGGAATTCCGGAATGGCGAGAGCGGACTTCATGTCCACCACATCAACGTTCTGACCAGTATGCTCCTCGAGCGTCTGGTACAGAAGACAGACCGCTACCACTTAAGCTGGTCCGATCAGCTGATGATCACAACGGCATCCGCGCTGCACGATATCGGAAAGATGGGCATTGACGAGAACATTTTAAATAAGCCGGGAAGGCTGACGAAAGAAGAGTTCGAGGAGATGAAGAAACATACCCTGATCGGAGCGTCCATGCTGAAGAGCCTGGAACTGTATCAGGACGAGAAGCTGGTACAGATTGCGTACCAGATCTGTCGCTGGCATCATGAGCGGTACGACGGAAAGGGTTACCCGGACGGCTTAAAAGGTGAGGAGATCCCGATTGCAGCCCAGGTTGTATCGATTGCCGATGTTTACGATGCGCTGACAAGCGAGCGTGTCTACAAATCGGCATACACGCACGAGAAAGCCATCGAGATGATCCTGAACGGCGAGTGCGGTGCCTTCAGCCCGCTGATGCTCGAGTGTCTGCTCGATATCAAAGATGCCATCTGCGAGGAGCTGAACACCATATCCGAAGAAAAACAGACTTCGATTCAGATTGAAAAGCTGAAAAAGAATCTGAAATCGGGGGGGGCAGAGCTGAGTTTTCTGAACTCTGATGAGAAGTTATCCACAGAAGATGCCTGGGAGAACAGGTATCATGCGGATTCGAAAGACGATTTTAAATAAAAATATACCAAAACCCATGGATTCCTGAAAAGATTCCATGGGCTTTTCGCACTTTTGTGCAAATTTTTGTTGTGATTCCGGAGGACAACTGCTATAATAACAGAAAATGTCAAAAAATACGACAAAAATACCGGAAGAGGGCTGTGCGAACAAGTACACACAAGTCTGGAAAGGATAAATATCATGAATCAGTTGGAAGTATTACGAGAGAGTCTTGGACAGTGCGATGAGATTATTCTGGATGCACTGCTTATGAGAAACCGTATTGTCGAGGACATTATGGTATATAAAGAAGCAAATAACGTGCCGATTCTCCAGCCGGAGCAGGAAGCAAAACAGAAGGAATGGCTGGAACGCCGGATGCAGGAAAAACGCCATAAAAACGAAGTGGCGGATGTTTTCGAGAGCATCACAAGAAACAGTAAAAAGATTCAGGCAAGAAAGCTGTTCAATTATAATATTGTACTGATTGGCTTCATGGGAGCCGGAAAGAGCACCATTTCCGATTATCTCAAAACCGTGTTTGCCATGGATATCATCGAGATGGATCAGATCATCGCAGAGCGTGCCGGTATGAGCATCTCCGATATTTTTGAGACTTACGGCGAACAGTATTTCCGTGACTGCGAGACGAATCTTCTGATTGAAATGCAGTCGAGAACAAACGTTGTCATTTCGTGCGGCGGCGGAACTCCGATGCGTGAGTGTAACGTTGCGGAGATGAAAAAGAACGGCCGCGTTGTTCTTCTGACTGCAAAGCCGGAGACGATTTTAGACCGTGTCAAAGACAGCCACGACAGACCGCTGATCGAGAACAACAAAACCGTTCCGTTTATCGCAGATCTGATGAGCAAGCGCCGTGAGAAATATGAGGCCGCAGCCGACATTATCATCGAGACGGACGGAAAGAGCGAGCTGGAGATCTGTGAGGAGCTGATCCACAGCCTGCGGCAGATGGATGCAAAAGCGGAATAAAAGAGAAAAAGCAAAGAAAAAGAAGAAGCAAGAAAAAGCAAGAAAAAGAAAGAAAAAGAAGAAGGAGAATGCTGTGTGCGACGGCAGCCTCCTTCTTTTCCTTTTGATACCGAATTGTTGCGCACTTAAAAAATACAAAATGTGTAGGAAAAAAGATTGACAAAAAAGATATTTTTCGATATTCTGATAAAAGTTGGGCTAAAATCACGTGAAAAGATTGAAAAAACAAGGTATTATTTCGTGCTATTGTCCGAATAAGAGAAAAAATTCAGGATAATTATATGAAAAACAATGGCCCGTGTGCAGACATAGCCGGATCAGCCGGGGAGGGTCTGCGGAAAACAAAGGAGGAACACCAATGAGAAAAAGAAACAAAGTCGTTTCTCTGCTTTTGGCAGGATGCATGGCAGCCGGTCTTCTGGCCGGATGCGGAAGCAGCGGAGAGGCACAGGTAGCAACTGCTGACAATGCTACAGCGGCATCAACCAGTACTGGAGCAGCGGATTCAGCAGCACCGGAGACTGCAGGTGAAGTGGACGGACAGATCAATCTTCGCGCGGTATCCTTTGGAAACAACTTCGATGTACAGGATATGGGATGGCGCTGGATGATGGCAGAGTGCTACGAAGGACTGATGCGTGACGTAGCAGATGAGAACGGAGACCGTTTCGAGTACGCCGGTGCAGAATCCATGGACGTATCCGACGACGGACTGGTTTATACCTTCCATCTGAGAAAGGATGCAAAATGGTCCGACGGACAGCCGGTTACCGCAGCAGATTATGAGTACGGCTGGAAACGTCTGTTAAATCCGGAATACGGATATTCCTATTCTTTCTTCCTGTTTAACGTAGTAGGAGCAGAGGAGTATTATAACGGACAGGGTTCTGCCGATGAGATCGGAATCAAAGCAGTTGACGATTACACCTTCGAGGTTACCTTAAAGGTAGCGGATCCGACCTTCCAGTCCAAGCTGGTAGCAACTCCGCTTTACCCGACCCGTCAGGATGTCGCAGAGGCAGCCGGAGACCAGTGGGGAAAAGACTGGACAAAATGTGTCTACAACGGACCGTTTGCCATGACAAACCTGGTAGAAGATAACTCCATGACATGGGTGAAGAATGACCAGTACTGGGATAAGGACAACGTAAAACTGAATCAGGTAAACTGGTACTGTGTAGCAGAGAACGCAACAGCAGCAACCATGTTCGATAACGGACAGCTGGACGTTTTCGATGCAGCAGGCGATTACATTGCAAAATATGACAAAGAAGTAGAAGCAGGCAATATGCAGACCATGACCACCGAGTACCCGGGAACTATGGTTCTGTGCTACGAGCAGTCTGAGGGCGGAAAATCCGGTCTGATGAAAAACGTAAACATCCGCAAGGCAATTTCCTACTCCATCAACCGTGAGGAGATGGTATCAGCTGTTTACGGAAGATACACCGCAGCTTACGGCTTCGTTTCCCCGGCGATCACGCTCGACGGAACTTCCTACCGCAAGCAGGCGTCGGAGACGATGAAAAAGGAATATGAGCAGTATGCAGGAGATGCAGACAAGTTAAAAGCACTGTTCCAGAAAGGCCTTGATGAGCTTGGTATCACCGACAAACCGGAAGACATCACCATTACACTGCTGTCCCAGGGTTCTGCTACCGAGAATCAGCTCGAGAGAGAGTACCTGCAGCAGTCCATTTCCCAGAATCTGGGCGTAAAGGTAGAGCTGAACACCGTTGGCGATTACCAGATGTTTGCAAACGAGCGCGATAACAAGAACTACGATATCTTTGTAGGCGGATGGTTCAGCGATTACAACGATCCGCTGGATTTCCTGAACGTCATGAAGACAGGCGTTTATGATTCCTACGGCCTCTATAGCAACAGCGAGTACGACAGCCTGATCGATTCTCTGACCGGAGAGAACGACAACGCAAAACGCCTTGAGATTTACCAGAAGCTGGAAGATCTGCTGGTTGCACAGGATTGTGGTGTTGCACCGCTGTACTACTCTGATAAACATTACTATTATCAGAACTGGGTAAAAGATTTCTACACATCCTCCTTCGGCGCAAGCCAGGAGCTTTACAGAGCATCTGTACAGAAATAAAAAAGCAGCAAAACAGAAGAAATGAGGGAAGAAGGGCTTATGAAACAATAGGCTCTTCTTTCGCTATCATAATAAAATTCCGGTCGGAAAAGACCGGACAGGGAGAGGATTTTTATGCCAAAATATTTACTGCGCCGTTTTGCAGAAATGCTGATCACACTGTTTCTGATTGCAACGGCCACGTTTTTCCTTCTGGAAGCGGTTCCGGGAGATCCGCTGACGGAGCGTGCGAGCAAGCTCTCGCCGACCGTAAAGGAAAACCTCTATAAGCGCTACGGCCTCGACAAGCCGATGATGGAGCGCTATGTGATCACAATGAAGGGAATCTGCAAGGGAGAGTTCGGGGAATCTGTTGTCTATGCGGGACAGACGGTACAGAAGCTGATTCATGACCGTCTTCCGGTATCCGCCCGCCTTGGTATCCAGCAGGTGCTGGTCGGTATCACGATCGGTCTGCTGCTTGGAATTCTTGCGGCAATGAGGAGGGGAAGCTTCTGGGACTATATGGTGATCGCCCTGTCGGTCCTCTTGATTTCCATTCCGAACCTGATCTTTGGTCTGATGCTTCAGAAAATTTTCGCAGGTAACCTGAAGGTTCTGCCGACGATCGGCTGGCCTGCGGGAAAGGATCTGTGGTTCGGAGGATGGGAATACACGATTCTTCCGACCCTGACAGGATGCTTTTCTTATATTGCAACGTATGCGCGTCTGCTGAAAACCTCGATGCTCGATGTGATCAATCAGGATTACGTGCTGACTGCTGAATCGAAGGGCTTAAGCCGCGGACAGATTATCCGCCGCCATATCCTTCGGAACTCGTTTATCCCGGTTATCACACAGCTTCCGATGTCGGTTGCCATGTGTATCACAGGCTCCTTCTTCATCGAGAGCATCTTTTCCATCCCGGGAATCGGACAGTATTATGTGACGGCGGTCAATAACCAGGATCTTTCCATTATCATGGGAGAGACGGTTATTATCGCAGCACTTTACATCGGTGTTCTCTTTATCACGGACCTGCTGTACGTGGTCGTTGACCCGAGAATCAGTCTGACAGGAAAGAGCAGATAAGGAGGATATTATGGCAGCATTAACACCGGAAAAATTTAAAGTAATAGGATACACCGAGGAAGATGCGAACCGGATTGACCGCCCGACCATTTCCTACTGGCAGGACGCCTGGAGACGGCTCCGCAAAAATCCGATCGCAATGGGATCTCTTGTTGTGCTCGGCATTCTGCTTGTCATGGTCATCATCGGACCGCATATCAAAGGATATGATTATGTATCCATGAATATCGCCGAGAAAAACCAGGGCGTATCGTCAAAATACTGGTTTGGAACCGACAACCTGGGACGTGACCTCTTCTCAAGAGTCTGGGTCGGCGCACGGGCATCACTGATCATCGCGATCGTCGCAACGGCAATCAAACTCATCATTGGAACGGTGTATGGCGCGCTGATGGCACATTTCGGCGGCTGGGTCGATGAGGTTCTGATGCGGATCATCGAGGTTATCAACTCGATTCCGTCTCTGCTTCTTACGATTCTGATCATGATGATCCTTGGAAATAACCTGTTTGCACTCCTGGTCGCTCTTAGCGTCACCGCATGGTGTAACACGGCACGTCAGGTGCGCGGTATGATCAAACAGCTCCGTGAGACGGAATACGTTTACGCGGCGGAGGTGCTCGGTGCAAAACCGCTCCGCATCATCTTAAAACACTATGTACCGAATATGCTGGGTATCCTGATTCTGGATACGGCGACGGCAATCCCGATGTTTATTTTTACGGAGGCAGGTCTTAGCTTCCTCGGCATCGGCCTCAAGGCACCGTCGATCAGCCTTGGTGTCCTGATTTCGATGGGACAGCAGAACATGGATTTCTATCCGTCACAGCTTCTGTTCCCATGTCTCGTGCTCTGTATCATCGTTATGGCATTCAACCTTCTGGGAGACGGCCTGCGCGATGCCCTGGATCCGAGACTTCGCCAGTAATAAGTGGGAGATAACGATATGAACGAACAAAACAATCCGATTCTGGAAGTAAAAAACTTAAGAGTCTCTTATCACACCTATGCCGGTGAAGTAAAGGCAGTCCGCGGTGTACAGTTTTCTCTCGAGAAAGGTCAGGCGCTCGCAATTGTGGGCGAATCCGGCTGCGGAAAATCTGTAACGGCGAAATCCATCATGGGCCTCATCAAGGCGCCGCAGGGTGAGATGAAAGAGAACAGTGAAATTCTCTACAATGGAGAGAATATTCTGAAATACAACAAAAAACAGTGGCAGCATTACAAAGGCGGCGAGTGTGCAATCATTTTCCAGGATGCGCTGGCTTCCTTAAATCCGACGATGCGTGTCGGAAAACAGATTATGGAAAATCTGATGGGCCACAAAAACATGACAAAACAGGAAGCGGCAAAGGAGGCTGTCGAGATGCTGCGCATGGTCGGCATCCCGGAGCCGGAAAAACGTGTCAGACAGTATCCGCACGAATTTTCCGGCGGTATGCGTCAGCGTGTTATGATCGCGATTGCATTTGCCTGTGATCCGAAAATTCTGATCTGTGACGAGCCGACGACCGCACTCGATGTGACAATTCAGGGACAGATTCTCGATATTATCAAGAATCTGCAGAAGAAAAACCAGACGTCCGTTATCATGATCACACATGATCTTGGTGTTGTGGCGAATATCGCACAGAAGATTGCTGTCATGTATTCCGGTATTATCGTGGAAAGCGGAACGTGTGAGGATATTTTCTATCGTCCGCGTCACCCGTATACCTGGGCGCTGATCCGTTCCGTACCGCGTCTGGATTTGAAAAACAAGCAGGAACTCGCGACAATTCCGGGAACTCCGCCGGATCTTTTAAACCCGCCGGTCGGATGTCCGTTCTGCACGCGGTGCAGCTATTGTATGCCGATCTGTAAGGAAGAGATGCCGGAGGCAACGGAATTCGGCGGCGAGCATAAAGCTGCCTGCTGGCTCCATCACCCGATGGCACCAAAAGTAGAAATGCCAAATCTGGAAGGAGGAGAATTGTAATGGAAAATAACGAAAAAGAAGTGCTTTTTTCCGTTTCCCATCTGAAAAAATATTTTCAGGTCGGAAACCATGCGACCTTAAAGGCCGTGGATGATGTCTCCTTCGAAATTTACAAGGGTGAGACACTTGGAATGGTTGGAGAGTCCGGATGTGGAAAGACAACGTGCGGCCGTACCTGCATCGGCCTGTATGACAAGACCGACGGACAGGTGCTCTACAAGGGAACCGATGTCCATGCGTTAAACGGAAAAGAGCGGTTTGCCTTCAAAAAACAGGTACAGATGGTCTTTCAGGATCCGTATGGATCGCTTGACCCGCGTATGACAGTTGCCGATATCATCGGCGAGGGAATCGATATCCATCATCTGGCGAAGAATAAAAAAGAGCGCCAGGAGATGATCTACAAATATCTGGAACTGGTCGGACTGAACCGCGAGCATGCGAACCGTTTTGTGCACGAGTTTTCCGGCGGACAGCGCCAGCGAATCGGTATCGCGCGTGCGCTTGCCGTGCAGCCGGAATTCATCGTTCTCGATGAGCCGATCTCCGCACTCGACGTTTCGATTCAGGCGCAGATCGTCAACCTGCTTGTGGACTTACAGAAGAAGATGGGTCTGACCTATCTTTTCGTTGCGCATGATCTGTCGATGGTCAAACATATTTCCGACCGTGTGGCGGTTCTGTATCTGGGAACGCTCGTCGAGCTGACGACATCCGAGGAGCTGTACGCCAACCCGCGCCACCCGTACACACAGGCACTGCTCTCCGCGATTCCGATTCCGGACCCGAAAGTAGAGGCAGAGCGCGACCGCAAAAAAATCCGCCTCGAAGGCGAGGTGCCGAGCCCGATCAACACGAAGCCGGGCTGTAAATTCCAGGGAAGATGTAAGTACGCAAAAGACATCTGCCGCCAGCAGATGCCGGAATTAAAAGACGTGGGCAACAATCACTTTGTGGCATGTCATTTCTGCGATGCGTTAGAAGAAAATAAGGAATTATAAAACATGGAAAAGATAAAGAACATCTGCCGTGATCTCGGCAAAGCATTTACAATCGGCCTGCTCTCCGGCGGCGCTGCGGCAGCTGTGCTGCTGCTGGGAGGATTCCTCTTTGGGGGATTCACGTTCCGCGCTGCCCTTGAGGCGGCGAAAGACGGCCTGCTGCTGATCGCGGCCCTCGGCATGTTCGTGATCGCCGGAATGCTGATGGTAAAAGGCAAAAACCCGGAGAAATTCACGCAGAAGGAAAAATGGCGCGTCCACTTTGCCGTGCTCGGATATAAGAGTGTGTTCGCAGTTCTCTGCGTTTCCTGGGTGCTGTGGGCGGCAGCGGCGGATTATCTTTTGTATCGGATGTGAAAATAGTTTCTATAAATAAAAAGAGAATTTTGCAGACTGTAAAAATGAGGTCCGGCAAAATTCTCTTTTTTCGTTTAGTCGTTATTCGTCTTCGAGACGGGAGATAACCATCTCCATGGATTTCTGATATTCTTCATCCGAAGAATTGTAGAACAGCATCAGATCGAGGCAGCTGCTCATTTTCTTCAGTGCTTCCGGGATGGAGTAGTCGATCGTTTTCACATATTCATCCCAGTGCTCCAGCTTCCACGTATCGCGCACGGAGTTGCGGTCGATCATGCGCTGGTGGCAGATCTCCGGTTTTGTGACAACCCAGATCACAACAAGCTTTGCCCCATGGTCAGCGAGCTTTTTGGAGAAGTCTTTCAGGAACTTCTCATCATGCACTTCGCGTGTGAATGGTGCGTTGATCAGCACAATATCGTCATACTCGAGTGCTTCCAGTCCGAAATTGACCGTTACTTCATATTCATAATCGCGGATATTCTCCTCGAAGAAATCAGAACTGCGGTTGATTTCCTGTCCGCCCGCTTTGAAAACGCGGTTCGACAGCGGAATGACCGTATCCTTGTCGAGATAAACAACGTGTTTCAGCTCCTTGGCGAGCTGTTTTGAAATGTATGTCTTTCCGCACGCCGGCGGCGAGGTTACGAGGATCATCTTTTTCATCGTTTGTATGTCTTCCTTTCCAGTTGAATCAAAAAAAATCACTCCTAGCATTATAGAAAATTTGGGAAAAAATTGCAAGAGAAAAGACGGTTGTGCCGGAGAAAAAATTGTCTTATAATAAAATAAGATTTTTATGCCATCACGGAGAAAATAAATGGAGGAAAGACAATGAGCAGAGCAAATACACGAGTTGTGAAAATCGGCGACCGGGTCATCGGAGGCGGAAATCCGATTCTGATCCAGTCCATGACGAATACCAAAACAGAAGATGTGGAGGCAACCGTAAAGCAGATCCAGGCGCTCACGGAAGCCGGATGTGACATTATCCGATGCGCCGTCCCGACCATGGAGGCAGCCAAGGCGCTGTCCGAGATCAAAAAGCAGATCTCGATTCCGCTTGTAGCAGATATTCATTTTGACTATCGATTGGCGATTGCCGCGATCGAAAACGGAGCCGATAAAATCCGCATCAACCCGGGCAACATCGGCAGCCGCGACCGGATCCAGGCGGTTGTAGATGCAGCAAAAGAACGCCAGATTCCGATCCGCGTCGGCGTCAACAGCGGTTCACTCGAAAAAGAGCTGGTGGAAAAATACAACGGCGTAACGGCAGAGGGCCTGGTGGAGAGCGCGCTCGACAAAGTGCGGATCATTGAGGAGATGGGCTATGACAATCTCGTCATCAGTATCAAATCGTCTGATGTGATGATGTGTGCAAAAGCGCATGAGCTGATCACGAACCAGACGGATCATCCGCTTCATGTCGGCATTACGGAGGCAGGAACGCTGTATTCCGGCAACATCAAATCGGCAGTGGGGCTCGGTATTATTTTATATCAGGCATCGGAGATACGATCCGTGTTTCCCTGACCGGCGATCCGCTCGAGGAAATCAAATCCGCAAAACGGATCTTAAAGACCCTGGGACTTCGAAAAGGCGGCATTGAGGTCGTATCGTGTCCGACCTGCGGACGGACCCAGATTGACCTGATCGGACTGGCAAACCAGGTGGAAACACTTGTGCAGGGCTACGATCTTGATATCAAGGTTGCCGTCATGGGCTGCGTGGTCAACGGACCGGGCGAGGCAAAAGAGGCGGATCTTGGTGTTGCAGGCGGAAAAGGCGTCGGCATTTTAATTAAAAAAGGTGAAATCGTGAAAAAAGTACCGGAGAGCGAGCTGCTGTCCGTCTTAAAGGACGAGCTGGATCACTGGGGCAAGTAGAAAAGAAAGCAGGAATAGGAATGGAAAAACAGTTTCAGGAAGTATTTCCGGATTTGAGAATCGAAGGGGGCATGGCAGAGCTTCTCGATACCGTGGAGGTTTCGCGGGTATCGATCAATAAGAAAAAAGATCTGCTGCGGATCTATGTGGTCAGCCATCAGTGGATTCACAAAAAATATATTTATCAGCTGGAGCGCCAGATCGAGGAGCAGCTCTTTTCCAACGTGCCGCTGCGCGTGAAGATTATTGAGCGGTTCTATTTGTCGCGCCAGTATACGCCGGAAAACTTTCTGGAGGTGTACCGTCCGAGTATCCTGCTCGAGCTGAAAAACCACAGTGTCTTTCTGAATCATCTGTTTTCGACTGCCGAGATTACCTTCCCGGAGACGAACAAAATGCACCTGGTGCTCGTGGATTCCGTTGTGGCAAAGGAGCGCGAGGAGGAGCTGGTCCACATTATCGAGAAAATCTTCTGTGAGCGGTGCGGCTTCGACCTGATCGTGGAAACCGAGATGAGAAAGCCGGAGGGCGAGAGCCGCGCCATGAGAAATTCCGAGCTCCGCATCCGGGAGGAAGTGCGCCACGTTCTGGCGCATACCCATTACGGTGAGATGCTCGGCGAAAAAGAGCAGAACCGGATGGAAGAGCAGGCGGAAGCAGCAGGCGAACAGCCAAAAGCAGCCGCAGCAGCCAAGGGCGGCGAGGCGAAAAAAGAAAAAGCAGCAGACGGCGGAAGGGGAAAAGGTTTTTCCGGCGGCGGACGCGGTTCCTTCAAGAAAGGCAAGGGCAGTTTCAGCCGGAATGCGGACAATCAGCCGCGCAAATCCTCCAATCCGGATGTGCTGTACGGAAGAGATTTCGAGGATGAGAGCGTGGAGATTCTGAAAATCGGCGATGAGATCGGTGATGTTGTCATCCGAGGAAGAGTCCAGAGTGTGGATATGCGCGAGATCCGGAATGAGCGTACGATTTTCATGTTCACGATCACCGACTTTACGGATACCATCGGCGTCAAGATTTTCGTCCAGAACGCGGAAGTGCCGGAATTAAAGGATGCGATCAAAAAAGGCGCGTTCATTAAAGTAAAAGGAAAAACGACGGTTGATGCATTTGACCACGATCTGACGGTTATGTCTGTCTGGGGCATCAAGAAGATCACCGATTTCCGTACCGGCCGTCAGGATACGAGTCCGGTGAAGCGTGTGGAGCTGCACTGTCATACAAAGATGAGCGATATGGACGGTGTCACCGATGCTGCCCGTCTGGTACAGCGTGCCTACGAGTGGGGCCATCCGGCGATCGCGATCACTGACCACGGCGTGGTGCAGTCCTTCCCGGAGGCAAACCATGCGATCGAGGCGATCGACGGCGCTTACCGGAAAAAATACCAGGCAGAGCACCCGGATGCGACAAAAGATGAGCTGAAAAAAGTTTCGGCTCCGTTCAAGGTCATCTACGGCATGGAGGCTTATCTCGTCGACGACTTGAAAGATATCGTTGTCAACAGCAAAGGACAGGACATCCACGGAAGCTACGTTGTGTTTGATATCGAGACGACGGGATTTTCCCCGGTTGTCAACAAAATCATCGAGATCGGCGCCGTCCGTGTGGAAAACGGAGCGATTGTCGATAAGTTTTCCACTTTCGTTAACCCGAAAGTCCCGATCCCGTTCCGGATTGAGAACCTGACCGGCATCAACGACAACATGGTTCTTGACGCGCCGGACATCGAAACGGTGCTGCCGAAATTCCTGGAGTTCAGTGAGGGAGCCGTTATGGTTGCCCACAATGCTTCGTTTGATATGAGCTTTATCGAGCACAACTGCGTCCTGCAGGGGATCGAGCGGGAATTTACAACGGCGGACACCGTCGCCATGGCGCGTTTCCTGCTGCCGGGCCTGAACCGTTTCAAGCTGGATACCGTTGCGAAGGCGGTCGGCGTATCGTTGGAAAACCATCACCGTGCGGTGGACGATGCCGGCTGTACGGCGGAAATTTTCGTGAAATTCGTAAAAATGCTGGAGGAGCGCAATATTCTGACTCTGGATGACCTGAATGCGCAGGGAAAAGTATCGGAGGAGGCTGTGCGCAAGCTTCCATCGTACCATGCGATCATTCTGGCAAAGAACGAGACGGGACGTGTCAATCTGTACCGCCTCGTGTCGGAATCCCACCTGAAATACTACAACCGCCGGCCGAAGCTGCCAAAGAGCGTCTACCTGAAATACCAGGACGGTCTGATGATCGGATCTGCCTGCGAGGCGGGCGAACTCTACCAGGCAATCCTGCGCGGTGAACCGGATGCGGCGATTGCGCGTCTCGTGGACTTCTACGATTATCTGGAAATCCAGCCGATCGGCAACAACGCGTTCATGATCAAAAAAGAGGACGTTTCTGCCGTAGAGAGCGAGGAGGATTTAAAGGAGATCAACAGGCGCATCGTCAAACTTGGCGAGCAGTTCCATAAGCCTGTTGTGGCAACGTGCGACGTCCACTTCATGGATCCGCAGGACGAGATCTACCGCCGCATCATCATGACCGGAAAAGGTTTTGACGACGCGGATGAGCAGGCACCGCTGTTCCTGCGCACTACCGAGGAGATGCTTGAAGAGTTTTCGTATCTCGGAAGTGAGAAAGCGGAGGAGGTCGTCATCACCAATCCGCGCAAAATCTCCGACCTTGTCGAGAAAATCTCCCCGATCCGTGCCGGAAAATTTCCGCCGGTCATCGAGGATTCCGACAAGACACTGCGGAGAATCTGTTACGACCGCGCGCATGAAATCTACGGCGAGGAGCTGCCGGAGATCGTTTCCGCGCGCCTCGAACGGGAGCTGAACTCCATTATTTCCAACGGATATGCCGTTATGTACATCATCGCACAGAAACTAGTGTGGAAGTCGAACGAGGACGGCTACCTCGTAGGATCGCGTGGTTCCGTCGGTTCCTCGTTCGTTGCGACGATGGCGGGAATCACGGAGGTAAACCCGTTGAGCCCGCATTACTACTGTGAATCGTGCCATTACAGCGAGTTCGATTCGCCGCGCGTCAAAGAGTACGTCGGCCGTGCCGGATGCGATATGCCGGACGCCGTCTGCCCGAACTGCGGCAAGCCGCTGAAAAAAGCCGGATTTGACATTCCGTTCGAGACGTTCCTTGGATTCAAGGGAAACAAAGAGCCGGATATCGACCTGAACTTTTCCGGTGATTACCAGAGTAAGGCGCACAAATACACAGAGGTTATTTTCGGCGCCGGTCAGACGTTCCGTGCGGGAACCATCGGTACGCTGGCGGATAAAACAGCGTTCGGTTACGTGAAGAACTATTACGAAGAGCGTGGCCAGCACAAACGGAACTGCGAGATCGACCGTATCGTGGAAGGATGCACCGGCATCCGCCGTACCACCGGCCAGCACCCGGGCGGTATCATCGTTCTGCCGTTCGGTGAGGATATCAACTCCTTCACCCCGGTGCAGCATCCGGCGAACGATATGACAACCGACATTATTACGACCCATTTCGATTACCACTCCATTGATGCCAACCTCTTAAAGCTCGACATTCTCGGACACGATGATCCGACCATGATCCGTATGCTCGAGGATATCACGCACCTTGATGCGCAGACGATTCCGCTCGATAACCCGGAGGTCATGTCGCTGTTCAAGAGCACCGAGGCGCTCGGCATCAAGCCGGAGGACATCGGCGGCTGCCCGCTTGGATGCCTTGGCGTGCCGGAGTTCGGTACCGATTTCGTTATCCAGATGCTTCTGGACACGAAGCCGCAGTCGTTCTCTGACCTGATCCGTATCTCCGGTCTGTCGCACGGAACCGACGTATGGCTCGGCAATGCGCAGACATTGATCGAGGAGGGCAAGGCGACGATTTCCACCGCCATCTGTACCCGGGACGATATCATGATCTACCTGATCGACAAGGGACTCGAAAGTGAGCTTTCCTTTACGATCATGGAGAGTGTGCGAAAAGGAAAGGGCTAAAACCGGAGTGGGAAGAGGAGATGAAGGCCCACGATGTGCCGGACTGGTACATCTGGTCATGTAAAAAGATCAAGTACATGTTCCCGAAAGCCCACGCGGCGGCGTACGTCATGATGGCGTACCGCATCGCTTACTATAAAATTTTCTATCCGCTGGCGTACTATGCGGCGTACTTCTCCATTCGTGCGTCCGCATTCTCCTACGAGCTCATGTGCATGGGACGCGACCGGCTGGAATATTATATGAAAGATTACGAAAAACGGAAAGACACGCTGACTCAGAAGGAGCAGGCAACTGTCAAGGATATGAAGATTGTCCAGGAAATGTACGCCCGCGGCTTCGATTTCGTGCCGGTGGACCTCTATAAGGCACAGGCGCACCGCTTCCAGGTCTACGATGACAAACATCTGATGCCGGCGCTCGACTCGATCGAGGGTCTGGGCGACAAGGCGGCCGACGCCGTTGTCCTTGCGGCACGAAACGGAAAATTCCTCTCGAAAGATGATTTCCGCGACCGCACCAAGGTCAGCAAGACGATTATCGACTTTATGGCGGACCTCGGTGTCTTCGGAGATCTGCCCGAAAGCAACCAGTTTTCGCTGTTCGACTATTAAAAGGAGCGTCCCCTTTCCGTTGCAATCCCGTGCGTCTTGGGGTATAATCAGACGTTGTGGAAAAGAACGAAAACGATTTAGATAAAATAAGGTGAAAAACATTGAGAAGAAGATTGGAACAACTGCTGAACGGCAGATTTGAATATGAGGTTCCCCATCTGCTGCTGTCCGAGACGGAGGTGGCCCTGACGCTGGACGAGGGGCAGAATTTCCGCGGAGAGCTGAATATCGGAGCGGAAGACGGGAGAAGAGTAAAAGGAATTGTGACCACAGATCATCAGAGAATCGTTCTGGCGAAAAATCAGTTCCAGGGAACGGCGAGTACGATTGAGTACGGCGTGGATACCAGCGGATTAAAAGCAGGCGATGAAATCTGTGGAAACATCACCGTCAGCAGCAATCTGGAGGAACGCTGCGTGCGGGTACACGTCTCGATTGCAGGAAAGACAATGAACATTTCCGGACAGGAGATTCATTCCCTGGCAGATTTTGTGCATCTGGCAAGCCATGATTTCGGCGCAGCGTACCGCTTCTTTGTAAAAAAAGAGTTTGCACGTCTTCTTCAGAAAGAGGCACCGGAGCAGATGGCACTTTATCAGGGACTGTCCCACAAGCCGGTGACATTTCAGCACCTGGAGGAATTTCTGGTTGCCCTCGGTCAGAAAGAGCCGGTGATGCTTTCGGCGGAACAGCCGGAGAAAACTGTACTTACCGTGGACCAGCCGCGCAAGGAAACACTGTATCTGTATAAAAATACCTGGGGCTACGTCCGCATGGAAATCGAGGTGCAGGGAGACTTTCTGGAAGTGGAAAAGAAAGTCGTCACTTCAGAAGATTTCATCGGAAGCGTCTACGGTGTGGAATACATTATCCATCAGGAGAAAATCGGAAACGGCCGCCATTACGGCAGAATTACGGTGCGTCAGGGAAAACAGGAGCTTCGCTTTGAACTGGAAGTGACAAACAGCGAAAAACATGTGACCAGCAGGAAAAATACGGAGCGCGACCGTCAGATAACTGCCATCGCGCGCGGCTATCTCGATCTGGCAGTCCATAAACGCGACTACCGTACCTGGTATCAGGACACCTGGGAGGCCATCGAGCAGTTCGAAAAAGCCGGCGGAGACATGGCGTGGGTGACGCTGGGAAAAGCATGGCTGTACGAGAGCCATGAGGAAACCGGAAAAGCAAGAGAAACGCTTTCTTACGTAAAAGAGCATCAGGAACTGCTGGACACCGCGGAGAAAAAAGGAGCGTATCTGTATCTGGCATGGAAGCTGAAAATGGAAGTGGGCCATACCGAGCTGGTATCACGCCTTGGAACACTGATGCGGCAGGAGAGTGCAAGCTATTTTCTGTTAAAGCTTGCCATTGATGCCGACGATTCCTGGCAGCAGTCGCTGACCCGTCAGCTCTACGCGATGGAACTTTGCTATGAGTGCGGGTGCAAGAGCCCGCTTCTGTATCTGGATGCGGCACAGCTCTATCTCCGCCAGGAGGGACAGCTCCGCCGGATTTCGCCGTTCACCGTTCAGGTGCTGAAATTTGCGCAGAAAGAAGGCATTTTAAGCGGGGAACTGTTAAAACGGGCCGCTTATCTTACAGAGACGATGAAAACGTTCGATGAGAATGTCTATCAGATTCTGACTGCGGGCTATGAGCGTTTTCCATCCGATGAAGTGCTCGAAGCCATCTGCAAACTGGTGATGAAGGGCCGCCCGGTGCGGAAGGAATATTTCCCGTGGTATGCAAAAGCCGTGGAGCGGAACATCCGCATCACGCGCCTGTACGAGTACTATATCGAAACGATGGATGCGTCGTTCGACGAGGTCCTTCCGCAGGTCATCCGGATGTATTTCTCCTACAGCAACACACTGGCAGGCCAGAAGAAAGCGCTGATCTACGCCAACGTGATCAGAAACCGCGAAAAAGACCGCCATACATTCCAGAGCTACCGCCCGGCGATGGAGGTTTTCACGGCAAGACAGATCCAGAAAGGCCGCATGAACCGCGAATACGCCGCACTGTACCGGACTTTTCTGAAAAAACCGGAAGATCCCGACAGCGCAAAAGCGATCGCAAATGTGCTGTTTACCCATCATGTAACGTGTGAAAATCCGAAAATCACGCGTGTGATCGTCTGCCATCCGGCGATGGGGGGCGAAACGTCCTATCCGATGACGGAACGGGGTGCTTATATCCGTCTGTACGGCAAAAAAGCGCGGATTCTTCTCGAAGATGAGCAGCGCAGAAGATATGCGGTGACAGAAACCTGCCGCATAGAGCCATTGTTTACGGATGAAGAGCTTGCCCGTGCCTGCGGCGGTTTTGCCATTGAAAATCCGGGTCTGCTGCTGCACCTGTGCGGGGAGCAGGAAGAGGAGATGCAGCTTACCGCAGAAAATCTTGCCTGGTATCAGCAGGCAGCGCGCACGAGCGCATTTTCCAGTGCTTACCGGAAAACAGTGCGTCAGAAACTGCTGGAATACTATCTTGCCCATCCGGATGAGCGTGAGACCGAGGCAGCTGTTGCAGAGCTGGAGGACAGCGCTTACGCAAAGGTGGACCGTATTTCTACGATCGAGCTTCTGGTACGCTACGGCTGTTACAGCCGCGCCTTTGCCCTGACGGATCGGTACGGCTACGAAAAGATCCCGGTGTCGTGTCTCTTCCGTCTGGCGCATGCGATGATTCTGGAAAAAGAGTTTACAGAGGACGAGGAGCTTCTCTATCTGGCATCCTACGTGGTAAAACAGGGCATTTACGATGAAATTGTATTGTGCTATCTGAGAGATTATTTCACCGGTTCTATTGAGGATATGTGCAGTTTATGGGATAAAATCCGCGGCTTTCAGATGGAGAGCGACAAGCTGGAGGAGCGCATTCTGACCTGGTCCGTCTTTGTGCGCAGCCACCCGAAGTGGGAGCAGGAAATGCTGGAGAGCTACATCCGCCAGAGCGGAAAAGAGCATGTCATTCTGGCATACCTGACGTATCTTGCGATCGGCTATTTTATGGACGGAAAACCGCTTTCGGATCAGATGTTTGACTACTTGGACCGCGCCTGGAAACAGGGCTGGGAGCTGGACGAGATCTGCCGTTTTGCGATGCTGAAACATCTTTCCACGAAGCCGCAGCTTTCTGAGGAGGAAGAAAAAGAGGCGCATACCCTGCTTCTGGCGTTTACGAAACAGGGACTCCGCTTTGCCTTCTACAAGGATCTGCCGGAGCACCTGACCGAAGGCTTCCAGATCGGCGACCGCATGTTCATCGAGGAGCGCCAGAGAGCGGAGGCAAAGGTGACGATTCATTACCGGACAAACGCCGAAGAAACATGGAAGAGCGAACCGATGCGCAATATGTATCAGGGCATTTTTGTGAAAGAGTTTCTGCTGTTCTACGGCGAGAAAATGGAGTATTACCTGACCTTTACGAACCGTCAGGGCGAGGGAAAAACAGAGGTGAAAACCGTCTCCATGACCGGCGAACCAAAAGCAGGAAAGACGCGGTACCAGCTTCTGAATCAGATGAAAGCAGCGCGCGCGGCAGGAGATTCGGAAAAAGCAGAAGAAGCATTCCAAAAGTATCTGCAGCAGGAGGCTCTGGTTCGGAACTGTTTTGCACTTGTGGATGAAAAGAAGCAGCAGGAGGATACGACATGGAACAGAAAAATTTAATTTTAGGATTTGATTTTGGAGAGAAATATTCCCAGTTCTGCTGCTATGACAGGGGAACCCATACGGCCGTCTCCATCCCGGTAAAAGAAGGAGAAGAGGCGGTGGAATTTCCGACCGCCATTGCCAAAAAACGGAATGAGGAAACGTGGAAAACAGGACCGGATGCAGAAAAATCTGCTCACACGGAAAACGGCATCTGGCTGGACAATCTGTACGAGATCTGCATGGGATCCCGCATCTGCCAGATCGAAAACCGGGATTACACGCCGGGAGAAGTCCTTGGCACGTTCCTTCGCGAAGCACTGAAGATGATCGGCATCGAGCGCCCGGACCAGCAGATCCAGGCGATGATGATCACCACGGCCATCTGACCCGTCCATTTGTGGAAAATGTGCGTGAAGCATACAAGATAATCGGACTTCCGCGCGGCAGAGCCTACCTGCAGGAGCATGACGAGAGCTTTTACTGCCATGTGCTGAACCAGAAGCCGGAGCTCTGGAGCCGTAAAGTCGGTCTGTTTTTCCTGAAAGATGAGGAAGCATCGTTTTCTGAACTTTCCATCAGCCGTAAAACGAAGCCGGCAACTGTGACCGTAAAACGGGGGCCAAAAGCCGCACTTTCGATCGAGCCGATGGAGCGCGACCGCGATTTCTGCCATCTGATGGGAGAAGCGATGGGGAATGAAATTTATTCCAGCGTATTTCTGGTGAGCGAGGAGTTCGACCTTGCCTGGGCCGACAACTCTCTGCGTCAGTTAAAGAAAAACCAGAGAAGAATCTTCGGCGGAACGAACCTGTTTGCACAGGGCGCCTGCTTTTCCGCGCGCGAAAAAGTGGAGGAGCGCCGCTTAAAGGGCTATCTCTTCCTCGGAAATGACCTCGTGCGCTACAACATCGGCATGGAGATGACGATCAATGGTTCTCCGGCATACTATGCGCTGATTGCAGCCGGTGTGAACTGGTATGAAGCAGAAAAAGAATGTGAGCTGATCCTCGACGGAACAGAGGAGCTGGAATTTGTTGTAAGCTCCATGGAAAGCGGAAAACGAAACCGCTATACCATGAAGCTGGACGGGCTGCCCAAACGGCCGCTGAAGACAACACGGATCCGTCTGCGTCTGGAGTATGATTCTCCGGTTACGTGTCAGATCACCGCAGAGGATTTAGGTTTTGGCGATATGTTCCCGGCAAGCCACAAAATCTGGCACGAGACGATGGGGGAGGTGTAAACGATGAGCGGTTATATTTTATGTCAGGTCAAACGGGCGAAAAATCCGTATTATATTTCCAACATCAGCACAAATATTTATTCCATCGAGGAACTGTGCTATTATCTGTACCACAACATCTATCTGCTGGACGAGACCATCATTAACGAGCAGCTGCTGGTGTGGATGAAAGAAGAACTCCACTTAAGAAGACTGTACCAGCGTCTCTACGTCCTTCTGGAGGAGAAAAAGAACATCGGTGAGTTTATCCTGCCGATCTTCAAGGAGATCAATTATCTTTCCCACGATCAGTTCCGTGAGATGAATGAGCGCCTGAAACGGTTCGAGGAGCAGCCGGAGATTGTGCGGAAAAAAATCAAGGGAGATTACCTTGTCGACCACGAAAAATATATCAATGCGATCCAGGTTTACCAGGAAACGCTGAAAGATACCGAGGAAAACGAAAACAACATGGGAAGCCAGTTCACCGGAAGTATTTACAACAACATGGGCTGTGCCTACGCAAGTCTGTTCCAGATGAATGAAGCACTTACGTGCTTTCAGAAAGCAAATGAAGAGCTGCACACGAAAGCATCGTTAAAGAGCTGGCTGTTTGCGGTCTACATGAGCAAAGGACAGGACGCCTATGAGCAGATGTGCACCGAGCGGAAAGTGGATGCCGAGACGAGACGGGAGATGGACCGCCAGATCACCGAGGCAATGCATGTCGAGCTCCCGCGCGATCTGGACGAAGCTCTTGCGGCGTGGACACGGGAATATCATAAAAATACCGGACTTTGAACAAAAAGAACAAAAAAATTACTTGACAGCAAAAAAGAATGGAACTATAATACAGCCCATAAGAAAAAATAAATACTTCGAAACCGATGAAGTGGAGATAACGTTGGAAGCGCACTCACAGAGAGCCCGGGCAGGTGGAAGCCGGACAGAAAGCGGATCAGCAAATGGACCACGGAGGGTACAGGGAAAAGCGGGAAACCGTCTGAGTATTCTGTAACGTGCAGGCATACGTTAGTTGCCAGGAATATGATCGTATTCTGCAGAGCGTGTGAGTAATCGCAAAACAAGGTGGCACCACGAGTATAAAAATATACCCGCCCTTGGCAAAGAACAAAGTGATTCTTTGCCGGGGGCGGTTTTTTGTATATCAGAAATTGGTTCTGAGGATCAGTGTTGATGACAGCCTTTGCAGACACAAGGAGAGGAGATAACAAGATGAAACAGATGACGTTAGAAGAAATTTCAAAAGCAGCCGCATCGGGAGCTTTTCGGAAAATCCCGGTAAGCAGAGAAATTTATTCGGATATCCGTACACCAGTAGAAACACTGAAAGTCCTGCAGGGCGTCAGCAGCCACTGCTACATGCTCGAAAGCGTGGAGGATAAAAAACAGTGGGGAAGATACACCTTCCTCGGCTACGATCCGTCTCTGGAACTCACCTGTGTCAACGGAAACCTGACAATCACCGCCGATGCGGCAGAGATGGAAAAAGTAGAAGATATTCCAGAAAGCCGCAAAGAACAGCTTCCGACCGGACAGATCCGGCTGACCGCAAAGACAGCCCATCCGGGAGCCGTCATCAAAACCCTGATTGAGAAAAATAAAAGTCCGAAGATCGCGACACTGCCGACCTTCACTGGCGGCCTCGTCGGATACTTCTCTTACGATTACATCAAGTACAGCGAGCCGATCTTAAAGCTGGACGCAGAAGATCAAGAACATTTCAAAGATGTCGACCTGATGCTGTTCGATAAGGTCATCGCCTATGATAATTACCGTCAGAAAATCGTACTGATGATTAATATCGAAACCGAAAATCTCGAAGAAAATTACGAAAAAGCCGTACAGGAACTCGAAAAAATGGAAGAGCTGATCCGCTTCGGAAAACCGGCCGAGACGAAAGCCGGCCACCTGAAATCCGAGTTCCGCCCGCTCTTCGATGAGAAAGCGTACTGTGAGAAAGTCGAGCAGGTCAAACATTATATCCACGAGGGAGACCTCTTCCAGCTCGTTCTCTCCAACCGGCTCGAAGCTGATTTTGAGGGAAGCCTCCTCGATACGTACCGCGTTCTCCGCACGACGAATCCGTCGCCGTACATGTTCTACTTCTCGAGTGATGATGTCGAGATCGCCGGTGCATCCCCGGAAACTCTCGTAAAAGTCGAGGACGGAGAGGTCCGGACCTTCCCGCTTGCCGGAACGCGGCCGAGAGGAAAGAGCTATGAAGAAGACCAGCGGCTGGAAAAAGAACTCCTCGCCGATGAAAAAGAGCGTGCCGAGCACAACATGCTGGTTGATCTGGGAAGAAACGATCTCGGAAAGATCTGTGATTTCGGAACCGTGGAAGTAGAAAAATACATGTCAATCGAGCGTTACTCCCACGTCATGCACATCGGTTCCACTGTAAAAGGACAGCTTCGGAAAGACAAGACCGCAGTCGATGCCATCGATTCCGTTCTCCCGGCCGGAACCCTCTCCGGTGCACCAAAGCTCCGTGCCTGTCAGATCATCAACGAGCTGGAAAACAACAAGCGCGGCATTTACGGCGGTGCGATCGGCTATCTGGATTTCACCGGAAATATGGACACCTGCATTGCAATCCGGCTTGCGTTTAAGAAAAACGGAAAAGTGTTCGTCCGCTCCGGTGCCGGCATTGTAGCCGACAGCGTACCGGAAAAAGAGCATCAGGAATGCATCAACAAAGCAAAGGCCGTGATGGTCGCACTTGCGGAGGCAGAAGGAGGAAGCAACTTATGATACTGCTGGTAGATAATTATGACAGTTTTTCCTATAACCTGTATCAGCTTGCCGGTTCGATCAATCCGGACATGAAGGTCATCCGGAACGACGAGATGACGATCGACGAAATCTGCGCACTGGCACCGGCATCCATCATTTTATCTCCCGGACCGGGCCGTCCGGAGCAGGCAGGCCGATGCATGGAGATTGTAGAAAAATTAGGCGGCGAGATCCCGATCCTCGGTGTCTGCCTCGGCCATCAGGCAATCTGTGCCGCGTACGGCGCGACCGTCACCTATGCGAAACAGCTGATGCACGGCAAACAGTCCGAGACAACGCTGGATCTTACCTCGGAATTATTCCAGGGGCTGCCGGAAACCGTTCCGGTTGCAAGATACCATTCCCTCGCAGCTGATGAAGCGACACTGCCGGAAACCTTAAAGGTAACGGCAAGAACTGCAGACGGCGAGGTCATGGCAGTCGAGGACAGTGAGAAAAAGATCTACGGAGTCCAGTTTCATCCGGAATCCATTCTGACCCCGCAGGGCAGACAGATGGTAGAAAACTTCTTAAAAATTACAAGATAGATCACAGGACAGCAAAGAAAGAGAGGAACAGAATATGATTCGGGAAGCGATTGTAAAACTGGTAAATAAAGAGAACTTAACCTACGAGATGGCAGAGGGCGCCATGGATGAAATCATGGGAGGAAAAGCCGATCCGATCCAGATCAGCGCATTTTTAACTGCCATGACGATGAAAGGCGAGACAATCGAAGAGATCACCGCATGTGCCAACGGCATGAGAAAGCACGGTGTTCCCATGGAACATGACAAGGATGTTCTGGAAATCGTCGGAACCGGCGGAGATAAATCCAATTCCTTCAACATCTCCACAACAGCATCCCTTGTGATCTCTGCAGGCGGCGTCGCAGTTGCAAAACACGGAAACCGCGCCGCATCGAGCAGATCCGGCGCAGCCGACTGTCTCGAAGCGCTCGGCGTCAAAATCGACCTGGAGCCGGAGAAAAACAAAGAAGTTCTGGAAAAACTTGGAATCTGTTTCCTGTTCGCACAGAAATACCACATGTCCATGAAATACGTGGCACCGGTCCGCAAGGTGCTCGGCATCCGAACCATTTTCAACATCCTCGGACCGCTGACCAACCCGGCAGCAGCCACGATGCAGGTGATGGGTGTCTACGAGGAAGCACTTGTCCGCCCGATGGCAGAAGTTCTCTCCAATCTTGGTGTCAAACGCGGCATGGTTGTCTACGGCCAGGACTGCCTCGATGAAATTTCCTTAAGCGCACCGACAAGCGTCTGCGAGATCAAGGACGGAACGTTTGAGGAATACGTCATCACACCGGAAGAGTTCGGCATGACCCGCTGTACCAAAGAAGAGCTGGTCGGCGGAACCCCGCAGGAGAATGCTGAAATTACGAAAGAAATTCTTGCAGGAAAGAAAGGCCCGGCAAGAGACGCTGTTGTCCTGAATGCCGCCGCAGCCCTTCATGTAGCAAAAGAAATCCCGATGCAGGACGCTGTGAAACTGGCAGAGGAGCTGATCGACAGCGGAAAAGCACAGAAAAAACTCGAAGAGTTTGTGTCACTCGCCAACAGATTGGCAGAAGAGGAATAAACATATGATACTGGAAACGATTGCAGAAGCCACAAGAAAACGTGTCGCTGCAGAAAAAGAGAAGTGTTCTCTTGCAGAAATGAAAGAAAAAGCAACGGCGATGAACCCGGATACTGGATTCCCGTTTGAACAGACGCTGAAAAAGCCGGGCATGTCCTTTATCTGCGAGGTAAAAAAAGCCTCCCCATCGAAGGGCATCATCGCAGAAGATTTCCCCTATCTGGAGATCGCAAAGGAATATGAAGCGGCCGGTGCCTCCGCCATTTCCTGCCTGACCGAGCCGGAATACTTCAAAGGCGACAAGCGTTACTTAAAAAAAATTGCAGAAACCGTATCCATCCCGGTTCTGCGGAAAGATTTTACCGTGGATCCCTATATGATCTACGAGGCAAAGGTGCTCGGAGCCACCGCTGTCCTTCTGATCTGTGCGCTGCTGCCGGAGGAAACCTTAAAAGAATATCTGGAAACAGCGCATTCCCTCGGCCTTTCCGCTCTTGTGGAAGCCCACGATGAGGCGGAGGTTGCACAGGCCATGCGCGCCGGAGCAAGGATCATCGGCGTCAACAACCGCAACTTAAAAGATTTCACGGTCGATATCCACAACAGTGAGCGGCTGCGGGAGCTTGTCCCGGAAAACATTGTTTTCGTATCCGAGAGCGGCATCAAAACGCCGGAGGATGTCGGAAGACTGTATCAGAATAAAACCGATGCCGTTCTGATCGGCGAAACGCTGATGCGGAGCAGCAACAAAAAAGCAGAGCTTGAAAAACTCTCTTCAATGTGTTAAAGTGGTAACGTAAGTGCGCGAAACAAAACAGAGCGCACGGGGAGTCAAACGTTATGGAAGAACAGACCAGAATCAAAATCTGCGGGCTCACACGGCTGGAAGACATCGATGCGGTGAATGAGCTGAAGCCCGAATATGTCGGCTTTGTCTTTGCAAAAAGCCGCAGACAGATTACAAAAGAACATGCCGTGACGCTGCGGTGCTATCTGGATCCCGAAATCCAGGCGGTCGGCGTCTTTGTGAACGAGCTTCCGGCGATTGTCGCAGGATACCTCGAAGAGGGCGTCATCGATCTGGCACAGCTCCACGGAAATGAGAGTGAAGAATATATCCATTCGCTCCGGTTCCGCACCGGCGGGGAACTGATCAAGGCATTTTCCATCAAAACCAGGGAGGACGTCGAAAAGGCGAAAAAAAGCAGCGCCGATTACATCCTTCTCGACCACGGAAAAGGCGGTACCGGCGAATCGTTCGACTGGTCACTGATCAGAAACATGGACCGCCCGTATTTCCTTGCGGGAGGCCTGAACGCCGAAAATGTGGAACAGGCGATTTTACAGACACATCCCTTCGCCGTCGACATCAGCAGCGGTGTCGAGACAGACGGCGTAAAGGACCCGAAAAAAATCACAGAATGCATAAGGAGGATAAGACATGTCTGACGGAAGATTTGGTATTCACGGAGGCCAGTACATACCGGAAACTCTGATGAATGAAATTATCAATTTGGAAAAACAGTACAATTATTATAAAAACGATCCGGAGTTCTGCCAGGAACTCGATGACCTGCTGAAAAATTACGCGGGCCGCCCGTCCCTTCTCTACTACGCAGAGAAAATGACAAAGGATCTCGGCGGAGCAAAAATTTACCTCAAACGAGAGGATCTGAACCACACCGGAGCCCACAAAATCAACAACGTGCTCGGACAGTGCCTCCTCGCAAAAAGAATGGGAAAAACCCGTGTCATCGCAGAGACCGGAGCCGGCCAGCACGGTGTGGCAACCGCAACGGCAGCAGCGCTGATGGGACTTGAGTGTGAGATCTTCATGGGAAAAGAAGACACCGACCGTCAGGCCCTCAATGTATACCGGATGGAGCTTCTCGGTGCAAAAGTAAATGCCGTTACTACCGGAACTATGACCTTAAAAGATGCCGTCAATGAGGCGATGCGCGAGTGGGTATCACGTGTCGATGACACCCACTACGTTCTCGGTTCCGTTATGGGCCCGCATCCGTTCCCGACCATCGTCCGCGATTTCCAGGCTGTCATCAGCAAAGAGGCAAGAGAGCAGATCCTCGAAAAAGAAGGAAAACTCCCGAAAGCCGTCATGGCATGCGTCGGCGGCGGAAGCAATGCGATGGGTATGTTCTATAACTTTATCAATGACAAAAATGTCCGCCTGATTGGATGCGAGGCAGCAGGACGCGGCGTCAACACCGCAGAGACTGCAGCAACCATTGCAACCGGAACACTCGGCGTCTTCCACGGTATGAAATCCTACTTCTGCCAGGATAAATACGGTCAGATCGCACCGGTTTACTCGATTTCCGCAGGCCTTGACTACCCGGGCATTGGACCGGAGCATGCATATCTGCATGACATCGGCCGCGCCGAATACGTTCCGGTAACGGACGATGAGGCAGTAGAAGCTTTTGAATACCTCGCAAGAACCGAGGGTATCATCTGTGCGATCGAGAGTGCCCATGCAGTAGCCCATGCGATGAAGATCGCAAAAGAATTTGATCCGGAAGACTCCATCATCATCTGTCTGTCCGGACGCGGAGACAAAGACGTAGCAGCCATTGCAAGATACAGAGGGAGGGACCTTCATGAGTAAAGTAACAGAAGCATTTTCAAACGGCAAAGCATTCATTCCGTTTCTGACAGCCGGAGATCCGAACATTGAAAAAACAGAGAATTATATTCTGGAGCTCGAAAAAGCAGGCGCAGACCTGATCGAGATCGGCATCCCGTTTTCCGATCCGATCGCCGAGGGCGTTGTCATCCAGGAGGCAGACCTCCGTTCCTTAAAAGCCGGAACCACCACCGATAAAATTTTCGATATGGTAGCCTCCGTGCGCAAAAAAACAGACATTCCGCTGGTGTTTATGACCTACTTAAACCCGGTGTTCCATTACGGATACGAGCCGTTCTTTACAAAATGCGAGGAAGTCGGCATCAACGGCATCATCATCCCGGATATGCCGTATGAGGAAAAAGGCGAATTAAACGATATTGCGCGCAGCCATCAGGTAGATGTCATTTCCCTGATTGCGCCGACATCTGAGCAGCGCATCCAGAAAATTGCCGCAGATGCCGAAGGTTTTATCTACCTCGTATCGTCTCTGGGCGTTACCGGTGTCAGAAGCGAGATCAAGACAGACCTCGATTCCATGATCGCCGCAATCCGCAAAGTAACCGATATTCCGGTAGCTGTAGGCTTCGGCATCAACACGACCGATCAGGCGGCCAACATTGCAAAAATTGCGGACGGTGTCATCGTAGGAAGCGCTATCGTCAAAATGATTGCGAAGTACGGCACTCATGCGGAGCAGCACATCTATACGTATGTCCGCATGATGAAGGAAGCTGTCATGACAGCAAATAAATAAAACCCGCGTCATTGCGTGTTTGAAAAAACTGTGTTAAGATGAGAGCGTGTCTGAAACAAACCGTTTTGGACACGCTTTTTCAACGTAAAATACCTGACCGGCTTTCAAAAAAGCCGGATAGAATATGGAGGAAAAACGTGTTAGATGTATGTTTACTGGGAACAGGCGGTATGATGCCTCTGCCAGGCAGACGCCTGACCGCCCTGATGACCCGATACAACGGAAGCAGCCTTCTGATCGACTGCGGCGAGGGAACCCAGGTTGCCATCAAGGAAAAAGGCTGGACCTTTAAGCCGATTGATGCCATCTGCTTCACCCATTACCACGCAGACCACATCAGCGGCCTTCCAGGACTTCTCCTGACGATGGGAAACACTGACCGGAGAGAACCGTTGACCATGATCGGCCCAAAAGGCCTGGAGCGCGTCGTCAATTCGCTGCGCGTCATCTGCCCGGAGCTGCCGTTCCCGATTGTATTTCACGAGGTGACAGCGCCGGAGGAAGTGATCGAGATGAACGGCTACAAAATCACAGCCTTCCGCGTGCAGCACAATATCACCTGCTACGGCTATTCGCTGGAAATCTCCCGCAAGGGAAAATTCGATGTGGAGCGCGCTAAAGCACAGGAAATTCCGATTAAATGCTGGAATCCGCTGCAGAAAGGCGAGACTGTCACCCTGGATGGAAAGACGTATACGCCGGACATGGTCCTCGGCCCTGCCAGAAAGGGACTGAAGGTGACCTACTGCACCGATACCCGCCCGATTCCGTCGATCTCCGAACATGCGAAAGGCTCCGACCTTTTCATCTGCGAGGGAATGTACGGCGAGCCGGAAAAACAGGCAAAAGCAAAAGAATTTAAGCATATGACCTTCTACGAGGCGGCAAAACTGGCAAAAGATGCCGAGGCTGCCGAAATGTGGCTGACCCACTTTTCCCCGTCGCTCGTCGGCCCGCAGCGGTACATGGATGAGGTACAGAAGATTTTCCCGGCCGCAGAGCTTGGAAAAGACGGAAGATCAGTAGAACTGTTATTTGAAGAGGAAACGAAAAATGAGTGAAAAAGATACCCTGATTCTTGCAATTGAGAGCTCCTGCGATGAAACCGCAGCCTCCGTCGTGAAAAACGGAAGATGTGTGCTGTCTAACATTATTTCATCCCAGATCGCCATCCATACCCTGTATGGCGGTGTTGTGCCGGAAATTGCATCCAGAAAACATATCGAAAAAATCAACCAGGTTGTAGAAGCGGCCTTAAAAGAAGCCGATGTCACTCTGGATGATATCGATGCGATCGGTGTTACGTACGGCCCTGGTCTTGTCGGCGCACTTCTCGTCGGCGTGGCAGAGGCAAAAGCGATCGCCTATGCAAAAAAGAAACCGCTGGTCGGCGTTCACCATATTGAAGGCCACGTCTCGGCGAACTATATCGAACACCCGGATCTGGAGCCGCCGTTCCTGTGTGAAATCATCTCCGGAGGCCATACCCATCTTGTCATTGTAAAAGATTACGGTTCTTTCGAAATCCTCGGAAGAACGAGAGACGATGCAGCCGGAGAAGCCTTTGACAAGGTAGCCCGTGCCATCGGACTCGGCTATCCGGGCGGACCGAAGATCGACAAGCTGGCAAAAGAAGGAAACCCGCACGCCATCGACTTCCCGCGTGCCCACATGGAGGATGCGCCGTATGACTTCAGCTTCAGCGGCGTAAAATCTGCCGTTTTAAACCATCTGAACAAATGCCGGATGACAGGCGAACCAATTGTCGAAGCAGACATCGCTGCGTCCTTCCAGCAGGCCGTTGTGGATGTTCTGGTGGATAATGCCATCCGTGCGGCCAAAGATTACCATATGGACCGTCTGGCGATCGCCGGCGGCGTTGCATCGAACGGGGCACTCCGCGCGGCGATGGAAGCAGCATGTGAAAAAGAGGGCATCCGCTTTTACCGTCCGTCCCCGATCTTCTGTACCGACAATGCGGCCATGATCGGTGTGGCAGCTTACTACGAGTACCAGAAGGGAACCCGCCACGGCTGGGACCTGAATGCCGTACCGAACCTGAAGCTTGGAGAACGATAAGAAAAAGAAACTTCCGCAGCAGAACGGAGAAGAGAGATCTGCTGCGGAGTTTTTGTATTTGTAGAAAACGGAGGAAAAGATGAGCGAGAAGAAAGAAAAATACACTGCGGTTGTCCTGGCAGCCGGAAAGGGAACCCGGATGGGCGGAAGCGTAGCAAAACAGTTTCTGGAAATCGGAGGAAAACCAGTCGTGGTTTACGCGCTGGAGGTTTTTGAACATTCGCCGGAGATTGACCAGATCATTCTTGTGACAGGTGCGGATAAAATAGAATACTGTCAGAAAGAGATTATCGAAAAATATGGAATTAAGAAAACTGTTTCCGTATGCGCAGGCGGAAGGGAACGGTATGAATCTGTCTGGAAAGCATTGCAGACGCTGAAAAGCCTGGAAAGCGAACAGGATCAGAAGACCGATTACGTTCTGATTCACGATGGCGCCCGCCCGTTTTTAAACCAGGAAATGCTGGAACGTCTCTGCGCATGTGTAAAAGAAGAAAAAGCCTGTGTCCTTGGCATGCCGGTCAAGGATACCATCAAGTTTACCGATGAAAACGGAAAAATCAGGGAAAGCCCGCGAAGAGATCTCGTATGGCAGGCACAGACCCCGCAGGCCTTTGCAGCAGAGCTTCTGTTTCCGGCATTCGAAAAACTGATGCAGCATTCCACAGAAGGAATCACCGACGATGCCATGGTTGTGGAGCAGGAGATGGGAATCGCATCAGTGATGGTAAAAGGCGGCTATGAAAATATAAAAATCACAACACCGGAGGATCTGCTCGTTGCAGAGAGCTTTCTGGCAGAAAAATAGAAAAAAGCAAAATACAGAAAGCAAACTATAAATGGATAAAAACAAATGTGTGAATTGCAAAACAGGGAAAAACAGCGAAAACGAAAAAGAAATTGAAAAAAATGTAAAAAAATTCAAAAAAGTGGTTGACATTCTGAAACACTGCTGATATAATAACGAATGTCGCTGAGCGAGAGAGATAAAAACGCAAAGCTGACAAGCTAAAAACTGAGATGATTTCGGGAGTTACCGAGATTTGAATTCACACACGGAGAGGTATCGAAGCGGTCATAACGAGGCGGTCTTGAAAACCGTTTGTCCGAAAGGGCGCGTGGGTTCGAATCCCACCCTCTCCGCTCAAAACTCAGTTAATTGAATATCTGATTATGAATCAGGCAAACTATGGAGAAGTACCCAAGCTGGCTGAAGGGGCTCCCCTGGAAAGGGAGTAGGTCGTTAATAGCGGCGCGAGGGTTCAAATCCCTCCTTCTCCGCTCGGCTTTGAAAAAAAGTTGAAAAAAGTTCTTGACAAATGCAAATGAGTTTGATAAAATAAACGAGTTGCTGATCGAGAGAACAGCAAAGATCCTTGATAATTAAACAATGAAACACATCCTCGAAAGTTCTGAATAAGTAATTCAAAACGATCGAAAGATCCTTTAAAACAGTAAAAAGGATAAATTAGCTAGTATGTTGATTTTGAACTTGGAACAAACATTTTATCAGAGAGTTTGATCCTGGCTCAGGATGAACGCTGGCGGCGTGCTTAACACATGCAAGTCGAGCGAAGCAGTTAAGAAGATTCTTCGGATGATTTTTAACTGACTGAGCGGCGGACGGGTGAGTAACGCGTGGGTGACCTGCCCCATACCGGGGGATAACAGCTGGAAACGGCTGCTAATACCGCATAAGCGCACAGAGCTGCATGG
>NZ_QUED01000039.1:0-13063 GCF_003477865.1 Blautia sp. AF34-10 | reverse complement strand
TTAGTTTTGTTGTATAGCATACGCAAAATAAGCATGACAAAAAAGCCCATATTGAAAATGGGAAAAATCTTTTTTGATTTCAATGCTTATCGAATACGCATGCTTATCGAATACGCATGCTATGTAACATAAACATTTCCCCCTTTTAATAATACTATACAAAAAAAGCGGCTAATTGTCAACATATACATATGAATTATTTTGGCTAACTGATTGAATTGTGTAGACATATCCAAGAAGAAAGGGGAACAGTAAAATGTAACAGGGTGAATAACTATGGCAAAAAGACCAGTACCGAAATACGATTTCAAGGCTTTTGGGGCAGCGATAAAGGCGGCGCGGACAGGGCGCAAGGAGAGCCGCAAGAAAGTGAGCGACGAAATGTTTATCTCGCCGCGCTACCTTGCGAACATTGAGAACAAGGGGCAGCACCCAAGTTTACAGATTTTCTTTGAGCTTATGCTCCGCTACAATATATCCGTAGACCAGTTTCTTTTGGAAACGCCGCCAGAGAAGAACACGCAGCGGCGGCAGCTTGACGCGCTTCTTGACGGTATGAGCGATACAGGCATACGGATTGTGAGCGCAACGGCAAAGGAGATAGCGGAAGTCGAAACAGAGGCAGATAAGAAGTGTCCGTCAGAATTGAATAAGGTTTAGAGAGCGTTGTAATCTTTTTTTGAGGATTGCAGCGTTTTTCTTTTGCGGAAGTTTGGCAAAACCGGGCATAGCTCCGTAGTAAGGCATAAGGGATAAAAACATTCGTAGCAAGCATAGGAAGCGGGTACCCACTTCCGTATTTTCCCCTCCCGCGCTGCGGCGCGTCGGTTGAAAATTGCTTGTTGGGAAGTGTCCCAAACCCTCGGAACGGAAAGGAAAGGAGCGAATACATGAACGGACGCAAAAGAACGGTGCAAATCAAATTCAGAGTGACGGAAGCGGAACGGGATTTAATACTGGAAAAAATGAAGCTCGTACCCACCCGGAACATGGCGGCATATCTGCGGAAGATTGCCATTGACGGGTATATCATTCAGATAGACCATGCCGATATAAAGGCAATGACCGCAGAGATACAGAAAATCGGTGTCAACGTCAACCAGATAGCACGCCGCGTAAACGCGACGGGGAACGCATACCAAGAGGACATAGAGGAAATAAAGGGGGTGCTTGCGGAGATATGGCGGTTACAAAGATTAAGCCTATTAAAAGCACTCTAAGCAAAGCCCTTGACTATATCGAAAACCCGGACAAGACGGACGGAAAAATGCTTGTGTCCTCTTTCGGCTGCTCCTATGAAACGGCAGATATTGAATTTGAATATACCTTGTCCCAAGCACTCCAAAAGGGGAACAATTTAGCCTTTCATCTGATACAGTCCTTTGAGCCGGGGGAAGTCGATTATCAGAAAGCCCATGAAATCGGAAAGCAGCTTGCCGACGCGGTAACAAAGGGGCAGCATGAATATGTACTCACGACGCACATTGACAAAGGACACGTCCACAATCACATTATTTTCTGCGCCGTAAATTTCGTAGACCACCGCAAATATAATTCCAACAAAAGGAGCTATTACGGCATACGGAACATGAGCGACAAGCTGTGTCGGGAAAATGGCTTGTCCGTCGTCGTTCCCGGCAAGGGCAGCAAGGGAAAGAGCTATGCGGAGTACCAGGCAGAAAAGACGGGTACAAGTTGGAAAGGCAAGCTAAAGATTGCCGTTGACGCGCTTATCCCCCAAGTTTCCAGTTTTGAGGAATTGTTGCAGCGGTTACAGGCGGCGGGCTATGAGATAAAGCCGGGGAAATATGTGTCATGCCGCGCCCCCGGACAGGAACGCTTCACCCGTCTTAAAACCCTCGGCGCGGATTATACAGAGGAAGCCATAAGGGAACGGATAGCGGGCAGACAGGCAAAGGCGGCGAAAGCCCCCAGAGAGCAGCGCGGCGTTTCGCTGCTTATCGACATTGAGAACAGTATCAAGGCGGCGCAGAGTAAGGGCTATGAACAGTGGCGAAAATCCACAATCTGAAACAGGCAGCAAAGACCATGAATTTCTTGACGGAACATAAGATTGAACAGTACGCGGATTTAGTCAGCCGGATTGAAGAAATGGCAGCGGAAAGCGGACAGGCGGCAGACGCATTGAAGGACGCGGAAAAGCGGCTTGCGGACATGGCGGTGCTTATCAAGAATGTTTCCACCTACCAAAAGACAAAGCCCGTCTATGACGCATACCGCAAGGCAAGGAACAGGGAGAAGTACCGCGCCGGACAGGAACAGGCGATTATCCTACATGAAGCCGCCGCAAGGTCGCTGAAAGCGGCGGGCATTGCAAAGCTCCCGAACCTTGCCGCGCTGCAATCGGAATATGAAGCCCTCCAAGCGCAGAAAGAAGCCCTTTATGCCGACTATGGGAAGCTGAAAAAGAAAGTCCGGGAATACGATATTATCAAGCAGAACATTGACAGCATTTTACAGGCAGACAGGCAGCCGGAACGGGAAAAGGGAACAGAGCGCGGATAAGGATAGCAAAATCCCCGCCGCTGTGCTATGATAGGGCTATCAAAAAGCAGAGGAGCGTTGAGCATGGAAAACCAGAAAATGCCGGAATATGAAACCATACGCGCCGCCGTTGCCGGGGAAAAATGGGCGGTGGAGAAAGTCGTGGAGTGCTACAAGGACGAAATCGACAGGCTATCGACGGTAGCGGTCAGACAGCCGGACGGAAGCACGAAACAGGAAATCAACGAAGATATGCGCCAGTCCATCACAAAGAAGCTGATAGAAGCCCTCCCGCAGTTCCCGCTTGAAGAAATGGAAAAGGGAAATGTCAGATAGGCAAAAAAAGAACAGGGCGCGGAAGCCAGTATATGACTTCCGCGCCCTGTCTTTTTATGGGTGCTGTTTTCGTGAATGTTACGCAGTAGAACGCCATTTTTGGGGGTAAAGGTATAAAGTATCGCCTATCCGATTTTCACGCCCGGAAAGCCCTGTAAATCAAGGGATTTTCCGCGCCTACTGCGTAACAGGGGCGCGTCTTTTCCTCATGCGCTCGGCGGCTTGTCTGCGGGTGATACGTTTCCGGCAGACGGGGCAGTATTTGACACTGTTAGAGGTTGACGCAAAGAACGCGCCGCACTCGGTACATTTCTTCTTATCCCCTGTCTGGTAAAGCTCCGCATAAAGCAGCCTGTCGGCGGGAAGCACCGCAACCCGGAACCACTTGCAGAGAAGCGAATAGGAAATGAGCTGCGGACATACGCACTCGTCCCCGTCGTCCAGTAAGATACAGTTCCCGTTATCATAATTGCAGCACGTCCGGCGCACAAGGGCGTTGACTTTCCGGCTCTGGGGCGGCGTCAGCCGCTTAACCCCGTTCATACTTCATCAGCGGCGTAAATGGGAAGCTCTGCAAATTCCGCTTCGGTCAAAGCGTCCACTTTGGAAAGGGTGCGCTTTGCAAGCTCCCGCATATCCGCGTCCATGTAGGGCAGCGCGGCGTTGACATTCTCAATCAAAGCCCGCTTGCCGCCCTCGTTGTAAATGCTCAAAAGGTTTGTTTCTTCAACAGTCAGTCTAATCATGCTCATACCTCCATATCGTGATTTTTTGTTTTTGCCGCCGCCTTTTTCGGGGCGGTCTTTGCCTTGTCTGCTTTAAGCTGCGCCCGGATAGAGGGGCGGGGCTTCCTTATCTCCCTGTCCCGGTTCTCCCCCTTGTCAATCAGCGCATACGTCCCATGTCTGCCCTCGATTTTGGAAAAGGAAAGGGTCTTGTAGGGCAGCATGGAGAAAAGGCGGTCAGTGTCCTTTGTGGCTGCAAGCCGCATGAACGCCGGGGAAAGCTCTGCCATGAAATGGGTCTTGTTCGGGCTGTTCGGCTCGTAATGCCGCTTCATTTCCCGCACAATGCGCCGCGCTTCCGTTTCAATCAGCCGTCCCGCAAAGCGGCAATATGCGCCTTGAAATCCCCCGGCGAAAGCTGCTCCCGGCTGCGCCGTTCTTCCTGTAAGAGCGATTGCAGCGCGTCCGGGTCGTTGGGTACGGCTTCAAAGCGTTCAAATTTCCCAAGCTGCGGGTCTGGGGTTCCGTCAAAATATCTCCCGGCTTCCTGTACCCTTTCCCCATGCTCATAAATCAGCTTCACCGTATCGGCGGGCAGCTCCTTTTCCTTGACGCGCTCATAATGTTTAGAGTAGTCCAGTTCGTACAGATTGCCCTTGATTTTCCCGCGCTCCTTTCCCGTCAGCTCGATTGCATAGGCAAGAACGCGGTCGCTTGTCTGCTCCATGTAGAAACGCCATGTGTTGTGGGGCGCGGTGTCTTTGAGGAAAACGTCGCGCTCCCGGAAACAGTGCGTCCCGGACGGGCGGCAGAACCACAAAAGTGTTTTGTCCTCCCTGTGGGGGCTTGCCGCCGCCTTTGCGATAATCTCTTTGTCAATGTCTAAGTCGCTCTGGTAAAAGCCTGTGTTCTGCTTCATAATCGCTTCAAGGGAAGCAAACAAATCCATGTTTTCAAATTTGCTCTGTTCCGGCATGGGTCAGCTCCTTTCCAAGTCCTGTGACTTCTGCTTTGCGTTTTTCTTCTGTGCCTTTTCCTTGTCGGCTCTAAGCTGCGCCCGGATAGAGGGTTTCTTTTCCGGCTTCGCTCCCTTGCCGCGCTCCTTGTCGGCTTTGACAGCGTTAGCCAGGTCAACAAGGGAAATCTGCTCGCCCGCCTTTACCTTTGCTTCCAGTTCGTCAACGGTGGGGGTGTTGTTGATGATACCGTCAATCATGTTCCCGTTCTGCTCTGTGGTCTGCTCGGCGGTTTTCAAGGGATTGTCCCGCTGCGCCTGTTCTGCGGCAACGGCAAACGCCCGCGTCCCATTCCCCATAATCAGATACTTTCCGTCGTCCGACTGGTGGTGAAAGCCATATCCGGCGGCTTCTATCTGCTCCCGGCTCATGGCGGTCACATGGAAAGTCCCCCTCGGTGTCTTGACAGTTTCGCCCGTTTCCAAGTCGTCCGGGGTAAGCTGCTTTTGCTCCTGTAAAAACTCCGGCACTTCCCGAAAACCTACACTGTCAACGAAATGCGCCGCGTCCTGTCCGTCCTGATGAAGCACTACCACGTCGGAAACGGAAAGGCTGTGTCCCTTAAAATCTTTGGGGTGGTCGATATTGAAACAGGTGTAAATATCTTCAAGGGAAGTTTCCGGCGCAAGGGGCGCGGAATAGACAAGCTCATAGTTCGCCCTGTCAACCACATTTCCCGCCGCCTGCAGGCGGTCGTATGGCTCAAAGCGGAAATCCCTTGTTTCGTCCCCGCCCTTTATCTGGTAAATGGAAAAGGTGTCTTTGTCCTGTCCGGCGGTCTGCGCCGTTTCCTGTGCCTTTGCGTAAAGCTGCTTCACGTCGCCCTCGGTCAGCTCGCCGCTTTTGAGCTGCCCCATAAGCTCGCGGCATTTCTCCGGCGTTCCCGTATAAAGCACGTCGCCCATTTTCGCCCGCCCGTTCTCCTGTGTCACATAGGCTTGCAAGAGGTAGCTGTTTTCCCGGCTGTCGCTGTAAGGGTTCCGGCGCACTCTGTAAATCGTTTCCGGGGTAAAGGCTTCTTTCGGGCTGCGCCCGCTTTTTCCTGTGCGCCGGATTTTCCCGGTGCGGCTGCTTCCGGATCCGGCTTCTCCGGCGCGGCTTCCTGTCCCTCTCTGGTGGGCTGCTCCTGTCCGGCGGTCTGCTCCTTGTCCTGTGCCTTTTGCAGCTCCGCTAAGTTCTCGTCTATGGAATTGATAATCTCGGCGGCTGCGCTGCGTATCGTTTCAGGGAGCTTTTCAGCTCGGACAGCTCCCGCCCGCTGCTCCACCCGGCGACATAGCCGAAAGAGTAGTCCGACGTGTCAAGCCCGTAATGTTGGCAGACAGTATAGGCGACGCTTTCCGCTTCGACTTCGCGGGTGCGGCGGTCAACGTGGGGCTGCTGCTCGTCCTTTGGCGCGTTGAGGTCAATGTCGTGCAGCTTCGCATGGGCGATTTCGTGAATAGCGGTCTTTAAGGTCTGTAATTCGCTCATGCCCTCGTTGATAGCAATGCGCTTGTCCTCCAAGTGGTAGTAGCCATGAGAGCCGCCCTCGATATTCTCAAAGGCGATAGGAACGGGGGAAGTCTTTTCAAGGGCTGCGAAAAAATCCTTGTAGCGGTCAACGTCGCCTGTCAGCTCGTCAACCGCAATGTCCGGCAGCTCCTTTCCCTCGGTCTGGGAAACGTCAAAGACGGATACCACCTTGTAGGCGGGTATGGTGACTTCCTTTTCCTCGGTGACGGGCTTCCCGTCCTTGCCGATAACGGGCTTCTGCGTGTGCGGGTCGATTTTCTGCATTTCCTGTTTGATTTTATAGGGTGACGGAGCAATGATTTTAATTCCCTTTTGCCCTTTCATCACGTTTCGTTCAAAGTTGTTCTTCCAAGCGGAAAAGCCCGCCACAAGGGAAGCGTCCGGCTTCTGCATGGCGATAAGGACGGTGTTTCGGAAGCTGTAATTATGGAATTTTGACATGACTTTCAGATATTCCCGGTAACGCTCGCTGTCAAAGAGTTCCGCAATACCCTGTTCCAGACGGTCGGTAATCTCTTTGAGCTTTTCGGCGGGCTTCTCGCTCGTCAGCACGATAGGGATAACCGGGCGCGGCTCCTGTGGCTGCTCTGCGGTCTGCGCCGTTCTCTGCCCCGGCGCGGCTGCGTCCATTTCTACCTTTGACGGGTCGGGTCTTTCCGGCTGCGGGGGCTGCGGCGTTACCCGGTATTCCTCCGGCACGTCGCGCCCGTCGTACCATTCTGTAAAGGTGTTGCGGTTGTTGTAGATATAGCCCTTTTCGGTAAACATACCGTCGTCGTTAATGGAAGCGTCCCGCCCGTATTCCTCATACATGAAATACTTTTTCGCTTCTTCGGGAAGTTCCGGTTCTTCCAGTTCATCAACCAGATAACGCCCGTATTCTTCTTCATTGTGGACGGACGGATAAATCCAGTAGCAGTCAAGGTTCTGTGCAAGGTTGATAATGTCCTGTAAGCTGTCGGCATGGTCGCCGTATTCAATGGCTGCAATGAATTTCTCCCGGTCGTCGTCAAACTGCATTTCCAAGAGCTTCCCTAAATAGTTCAGCTCGTCGGGGTGGGAATACTCGCTTAAATGCTCCGTCAAGCCGGGGATAGTGGATTGAAATTCTGTGAAATGCCATTCCTCATAGTGCTTGAAGTCAATCCCGATACGGTCAAAGACTTCTTTCAGATGTTCGGCAGTCGTGGGGAATGTCACCCATTCGCCCGCGGGTCTGCCCTCGGTGTACTTCCCAAGATTGGAAAGATAGCCGCTTAAAATCGGTTCTGCCATTTGTTCGCTCCTTTCTTTTTCAATCATGCGGTGCATAAGCTCAAAATCCTCAATGCTCATGCTCCCGTCAAATACATAGGGGTTAAAATCCTCCCCGTCCCGGTAGGGCTTTTCGGAAAAGGGAAGCCCCGCTTCATGGGCGGCTGCCCTCGCTTCCTCGATAACCTCCGGGGGAAGCCTGTCGTCATGCGCTCCGATAAAACCGTCAATGTCGTTCATGCTGTTTTCGTAGTGGTAACGCACTCCGGCGGTCAGCTCGTCAAGGCTCATGTCCTCGCCTAAATGCCCGCAATAGTAGCCGTTTAAGATAACGGCGGCGGGGTCAATGCTTTTTATTTCCTCTAACCGGCTCCTGTCCTCCGGGTAGAGCGTATCGTCCATATCAAGATGAAAATATTCCGCGTTCCATGAACGCCCCTGTTTCCAGAACGCCACCCATGCGATACCGTCCCTAAGCTCGTCTTGATAGTCCTTTACGGTGTCCCGTAAACTTGCCATAGTGAAAAACCTCCTTTCTCTGCGGCAGCGTCATAAGCTGCATTTTTTGGCTGCATGGTCTACTACGGGTACGCCCGCATTTCTGCCAAATATTTTTGAAAATTTTTAGAGGGTGAAGCCCTCCGCAAAAGAGGGTTTGGGAAACTTCCCAACAAGCAAAATCCCCGTCCGGCGCGTCAGCGTCGCAACGGGGATTTACGGAAGTGGGTACCCGCTTCCTATGCTTGCTATTCAAGTTTTTAGTTCTTCTGCACTTCGATACGGTAGTTGACGTATTTCCCGCCAGTGTCAGCCAGAACGATAGTTCCGTCGTAGGTCTTGCCTGTTTTCGGGGAGTAGAGCTTCTTCACATTCGCCTTGCCGGATTTAAGGAGCGCGGCGGCAATCTTCGCGGAAAAAGCGGTCTTGCGTTCCTCGAAAAAGCGGTCATTCTTCCACATGACAAAGGCACATTCTTTGTTGCTGCAATAATAGTTTTTCTTCCCCTCATGGACGGGGGAACCGCAACGGGGGCATTTGCCGACAGAGGGCTTTTCCTCCCGGAACAAATCCTTTTTCCCGTCCAGTGCTGCGGCGTGTGTCTGCACAAGCTCCCGCGCCATAGCTTCAATGCCGGACAGAAATTCGCCGGGGTCTGCGGCTCCCTTTGCTATCTGCGTCAGATTGTTTTCCCATTCTGCGGTAAGCTGTGGGGAAGTGAGTATATCCGGCAGAATACAGATAAGGCTGTTCCCGTTTTTGGTAGGGATAAGCTGCTTCCCCTTGCGCTCCGCAAAGCCGCCCTTTACCAGTTTTTCAATGACGGCGGCGCGGGTGGCGGGAGTGCCAAGCCCCCGGCGTTCCGCGTCCGGGTCGGTGTCCCCGTTCCCGGCGCGTTCCATAGCCGACAAAAGGCTTGCTTCGCTGTGGGGCTTCGGCGGCGTTGTGGTATGCTCCGTTACTTTTGCGGCGGGGTTAGGAAAGCCCTGTCCCTCGGAAAGCTTCGGCAGCGTCACGTCTGCATTTTCCCCGTCCTCCGCTTCGGGCTTATCTTTCAGCGTCGCCCGGTATCTGCGTTGAAGCTCTTTCCAACCCTCCGCAAGTACGGTCTTTCCCCTTGCGGTGAAGTCTGTCCCGGCGCATGAGAAAACCGCCGTAACCGCTTCATAAATATGCGGCTCGGCGGTGGCAAAAAGCAGACGCGCCCCCGCAAGGGTAAGGATATTCTTCTCGCTTTCCGGCAGCGCGTCCGGGTCAGCCTTTGCAAGCTCCATAGTGGGAATGATTGCGTGGTGGTCTGATACTTTTTTACTGTCTAATACCTTTACAACCTCCGGCGTGAAGTCCGCGCCCGCCATAAAGGGGAGTTTTTCGCAAAGCAGCGCGATAATGCCCGCTGCGGTGCCGCCCATGAACCGGACAGGGAAAATGAAGTGTTCCTCGTCAATTACAACGAATGGCGTGAGGTCAGTACGCTTGACTTGGAACAGAATTATTTTGCTATTGACGATCCGTATGCGGATGGGGATTTCAGACTTTTGCATTTGCAGAACCAGATCAAGGACATCACGCCTGCAGGAGTGCATTACGATACCTATGAGGAAGCTGAAGATGCCCTTTATGAAGCAGAGCGGGAAATGGCGAATATGCCTTTCAACAAGGAAAATAACATCGGTTCCTATATGGTAAACGGAAGGGCACAGCTTGAGCGCATCATGGAAGCAAGACAGCTTCAGAAGCATATGGATATTGATAATGACAAGGTATCCTACTATGTCATTGCCGATTTAAGCACATGGGCAGAGAACAGCCCGGAAAGGAGCAAGCTGGAGCGTTTTGACAGCATTTCTGAAGCAATGGAAGCATTTCAGGCGTATCGTGGCAAAGATGTACAGTACAGCGATGACAAGGCAAGGACAACATTTGGTGTCAGTGTGCATGGCATTGAATTTGATGTGATCCATGTAAGGAATAACGAAAACGTCCTTTCTCTTGATTTTACCCACAGCAGTGAAGCAAAGGAAAGTAAGCACTTCATGGACGATTTGCAGACGTTGAGTGACAGCATCGGCATCGACAAGGTAAGAGTCCACCGGGATATGACACCGGAGGAAGTGAAAGACTTTGTGAAGCGGCGTTTTGAACATCAGTTGAAACAGGGCGGTCTTGATGATATTTCCCTTTATATGAGCCGGTTCGATACGCTCTATGAACAGGGCAAGATGGAGAAGTTAATGCCTACTGCCAACCAGAAGCACATCGAAGAAAATGTACCAATTACGGAGTGGGACAATCCGTATTTTGAGGTAAAAGAGCCGGAGCAGATGGCATTTTCCATAAAAGATAAATTTGTCAGCATACAGACCTGTACGGAGGGATATGATTATTCCGTTTTTGATGCGGATTATAAGCTGGTTGACGGTGGTGTGTATGACAATCCTGATATTTCCATTCATGCGGCGTTAAAGGACGTTCTGGAGGACTTTGGACTGTCAGAACAGGATAAGCGTAATCCGGTGGATTATGAGGAGCTTATGGAAAAAACAGAAGCGGTGGAGCGAGAACAGTTAAGCAAGCGTATCTGGGCGGAAGTGCCTGAAGCAGACAGTGTTGTTGCTGATTTCAAGGCAAAGACAGAGGAATTATTTAACGGAATCAACGGACAGACACAGGACGATATAGAGCAGACTGTATGGGCATATCTGCAATCCAAGATTGACGAGTATGAGATAGATGTTGAGCTTGTGGATGTGGTAGTGTCCGGAAGCAGATGCAGAGGACTGGAGAAAGCAGGCTCCGATCTGGATGTGGTTGTGGAGTATAAGGGCAGGGAGCATGAAGATACTCTGTTCAATGCCTTTAATGAGGACGGTCTTATGATCGGCGGCATAAAGGTTGACATCAATCCTATCACAGAGGGCAAGACAGGAACACTTGCAACTTATCTTCCGGGAGTGGAGAGCTATCTTGCAGAGAAACAGGCAATGCAGAAAGCGCCTGCTGTGGAAGCCATACCGGAGAAAACCGTTACCTTAACGGTTGCAGAATGCGGCGAATTTCATAGCCTGGGAGAGTTCCATGAGAATATCGCAGGCGTGGAGGAAGCAATCGCTGTCTGGAAAAGCATACCGCCGGAGCGCATGAACGGGATTCCGAGTATCGGAATCAACATACACACCGAGGGAACTGAGAGTTATGAGGACGTGGAAATGGATATTCTTTCCGGCAAGGTCATTGACCTGGAGGTCTTGGATTATGTACCGGACATAACAGACGATCCGAAAGCAATTGAGGTCATAGCAGAGCTGATTGATAAGTTACCGGACATTGAGGTGCGTGGTTCACTGGAGAAGTGGCAGGCGGCTATCCTTGCTTCGGAGATAGACCAGTTTTCCTACGATTATGACACTTATCAGTATCGGGATACGGTTGAGGACAGGGAAGCACAGGTTGCTAACATCACTGAGGACATCAGAAACGGAAATACTGGATATCTGAATGACTTTCTCAATGCGGTCATTTCTGAAGGCGTCAGAGAGGGCATTACGGACATTTTCGGACAGGGTGTGGAGATTGATGACAGCGAAGCGGTTCAGACTGCGAGAAGGGCAAAGGAGCTACTTGACAAGCTGGCAGAATACAAGCCGCTTGCAAAGATTGAGGAGCTTGAAGAACAGAATTACAACATGATTGATAATGTTCTGAATAATGGAGCCGAGAAAAAGGAACAGGAGCAGACCAAAGGCAGAATTTCCATTAAGGAGAAGCTGGCAGAGAAAAAGGCGGTCATAAAGCAGAGGGATAAGGCGGAACGTACTTCACCGGAAAAGGAAACTGACAAAAAAACACAGAGGGAGATGTAAGAAGATGAGTAAATTCACAGTAGAAGAAATCAATTTTATGTGTGTGTTTGAGACACAGGATAGGTCGGATATGATTGGGCAGATCAGACAGGTCATGCCGCACATAAAGGACAGCGATATGGAGGAGCTTGGAGAGCAGGTGTTAGGTAAGCTCCAGAGCATGACCGATGAAGGATTTGCAGAGGTAGTGTTGGAATCAGTAGAGTAAATTTGAGATGGTGGGTAGTCGGCTGTGTGCTGGCTACCTGCTTTTTATTTTTATGATATTTTTATGTATACAATCCGATTGAGAAATTGTCTTTGAAAGGGTACAATTATAATGTATGTATAGTGCAGTTGAAAATGACACACAGTGTGTTCCGGTTTGTAATAGGTGGCGTTTAAAAGCCGAATACCATGTGGAAAGGAGTGGAAATAGTATGCCTAGAGGAAGAATACTGGAGCTAAAAAATAATTATGGAATAATTGATACAGACGCATATAAAGTTGAACATGAATGGATACCGTTTAGAATAGAAAAATCTATGTTGGAAGAAAAAGAAGGAAAACAATATATTAAATACACAGATGAGGTTGAGTTTTCCTTAAGTCAAAGGCAGGGAGTAAGAGACCGAGATATTAAAGAAGCCACAGATATTAGGTTTATAGGAGATGAATGGAAATATCAAGAACGAATTATTGAGAATAATGCCATTCAAAATATTAGAAAAAGGTTAAGGGAATACAATTTCTATTATCCGATATTGGATGATAAGGAATTTGTCGATTGGCTTGAAGGTAATAACTTTCAACCAAGAATGTTGGAATACTTATCGCCGGGAATATTTACTTGCAAAGAAATCATAAAAATGCAAGCAGGAAGCATATTGACCTTGATTGTATTGATGCTAAGTTTAAAATAGGTTTGCTTTTTGTAATAGATAGAATAGATATTGAGTTTAGGAAAAACATTTTGTCATGGATTACTGGCATAGAAAATGCTTATAAAACATATTTCAATAGAATAAGGATTGCTGATGACGGACATGATGTAGGAGCAGAAGTAATATCAGAATGGGTAGCCAAGAAACCTAAAATTGCGAAGTTGATTAAGCGGGCAAGAGATAAAAGAAGATACAGGGGCAGCTCGGATGAGTTTGACTACTTAACGGGTGAGAATGCTGTGCCATTGTTGGATTTGATGGAACAGTTAGAGTTAAACGAGTTGTCAGAACTTATAACTATTTTTTATGATGTTTATTCGTAAACGGTAGAATACGAGCACCTTGACAAATAGCAGACCGCTTTTGCGGTCTGTTTATTTTCCGCTGGCTTTTTGCGGCTTTCTAATGTTTTCGGGCAACATATCTGA
>NZ_QUED01000038.1:0-15161 GCF_003477865.1 Blautia sp. AF34-10 | reverse complement strand
AAAGAATGATTGTTGTCCGTGATTTCACAAAAGAAGATTTGACTTCAAAGCAAGTTATTGAAAGATAATTGGCTTTACTTTTGATGGAACTAGCGGGATTACATTTCCATTATACTCTGATATATATGAAGATTTAATGGTTCCGACAAATGCAGGATTAGATAAGCTGATTGACTTAAAATGGAACTTTGCTGCTCAAAATAGTATGGTAAGTTTCAATTCACAGGGATTTGATATTGTAGAGGGACAATTTGTTAGACTAATTAATGGCATGTTTTTTGATGCAAAAGATGATGATTTAAAAACCAGAATTATAAAGTGGATTGATTTTATCCCTTGTCATTATAATGAGCCAGAAGAAGGAGAACTGGATGAGATTGGTTTTAGTTTGGAAGTATATGACAGATTATGGCAAGCTGACCTCTTTTATCAGTATCCGGAACCCGCAGATTTTAAATATGATAAGCTGCCTAAAATTAATAGGTTTATCGAGTTGTTTGGTAACTCTGAGAATTCGGAGCCAACTATTACCTCATTTTTAGCACAGCAAGAAAATCACTTTATTCTTAATATGGGATTTATGGGAACCGGAGTACATTCCCAAGTTAAGTGCGAGTGGCAGAGTGAGGAAAAAGACGAAATTATACCAGATTTTTTTGTTGTTAGAGCAAATGGATATGCGGATATTGTAGAGTTCAAATTACCAAAAGTTAAAAGAAATACTGTAGTTGGACGAAATAACCGTGAACAATTCAGTGCAGAGATTAATTCATACATCGCACAGACAAGAGTATATAGAAGTTATTTTGAAGATCCTAATAACAGAAGGTGGTTTGAGAAGAAATATGGATTTAAAGTATATAAACCCAAAAGATATTTGGTTGTAGGACGAAGAAATGATTTTGAATGCGATGAATGGATAGAAATTAAATCAGATTATACGGATGTGGAAATAGTTACGTATGATGACTTAGTTGACACAGTAGTTTCCCAATTCTATCAATAAAGAATTTAGCAAGGAGGATAAATGCCTAAAATAATATTACGATGCAACTACTTAAAGAATGCCCCACCTTCACATCTTGCCAATTACATGAACTACATCAGTACCCGTGAGGGTGTGGAGAAGGTAGACAGCACCAGCGCCTTACTGTACTGGTGCCGCATTCTTTTCTTTTTCAATCATTAAATCAAGATTAGAAAGATCCAGATCTTTAAATTCTACTCTTGTATTAGAACCTTCTTTGTGGATAATCATACTGGAAGCTATTTCTTCAAAATAACGCTCTTGTTCTTGAAGATACTCAACGGTCGGATGAAGAATATTCTGTCGAAGTCGTGAAGAATCTTCCTTAGATAAAATAATGGGACCTGTCATAACAGTATTGCGCATAATATTCTCCTTTCAATACCCTAATAAGTCAGCGGTCTGTTGTTCAAAATAATTTTTCACATACTGACTGTCCTTAATAAGGTCAATATACATGTATGTATTTACCGCATCAATATTCTTGCCCATCTCTTTAAATCCAATTTTTTTGTACCAGTCCACTTTTTCAGGTACTGCATTCAGGGTAATAAAACGAATTGGTAAAAATCAGTCCATTGCCGTGCTTCATTAATAATTTTTTCTAATGTTTTTGTCCCAATTTTATTCTTTTGATATTTTGTTCCTATTGCCAGATAATTTATATACAAACTGGGAAGAAATTCTCCAAAATCATCAATTTGATAATCAGATATTTCTGAAATACAATCATAAAAAGCGACATCCCGAAAGGTTATCATATAGTATCCCACTACGAGTGACTTATATTCAATTTCATATGCATAACACTGTTGCAGCAGTGTGGCAAAATAGGAATTTTCAACATACTCATTAATCGCAGGATTCCCACAATCAAAGTTATTAACCGCAGATGTCATCAATTTATATTGAAGCTCTGCCATATCTTCACCCTTTCTTTTGGTTTAATTAATAGTCTGTATTTTACCAAGACAGATCATTTGTGTTAAAATCCATAAAAATAATTAGAATTCTTACTTTTTTATGCTAATTTGGCATGCGTGATCAGCTTCACCTAAAAACACTATATCTTAAACTTCGGCACAAATATGCGTGGATTATTAGTGGCAATGTAAGAAATTTCCATGCCTTTACCGGTAGTTTCTCTATTAGATATGGGGTAATCCCTATCCCCTATATCAAACCCTGCGTGTGTTATTAACGCATACAGATCTTCTCTTTATATTTCATACTTTATTAGAATACAAACGTACATTATACTAAATTCCCCAGTCCACACATTACTTTAAGTATATCACAAGTCAGCAAATAAATCATCCTTGTATAAAATTATTTTCGGAGAAATTATGAAAGAAAAATCGTTTGTAAAAAAATAAAATTATATGATATCACAATTAAGAACAATACGGACACTGGAAATGTAAAAATCAGGATTTTTACCCCTGATACTATTGACGAATGCGAATTAGAGCGGATGAAAGTAATGCAATTAAACGAAGTACAAAAATTAGTGCGGAGTTCATATAAAGGAACAGTAACAATTTTGCTTTAATTTTCAGGTATGTCAGAGCGGCGAAATCAGTTGAAAGCGGCGGAGGAATACACATTGGGGTCAGACCCCATTAAAGATTACTAAAAAAGGGGAAGAAAGGATGTAGTTTTTAACTACATGACAACTATATACTATGATGCTATAATGGGATTAAAACAGGAAATGAGTTGGCATTGTACGATGAATCCGGTGGAATAGAAAATACAGGGATACGCCGACAGGTGATAAAGGAAATTACTGATTTTGCAAAAAAATATGATGTAAAAAAATTCTTCTCTTCGGATCAAGGCAAGAGGTGATTTTAAGCGTACGAGTGACATTGATTTAGCAGTGTCAGATGGAAAGTTTGATCGTTTTGCGCTTCATTAAAAATATGAAAAAAATATGAGACAGGAGGCGATTATAATGTACATATTCATACCATTTTTCTTTTTCATCTGGGGCGGTCTGACGGTGGCTTATTTTCATTTCGGATTTCAGCCAGAATGGCTTGCTACGATTCTGAATACGAGTTCCGCCGGCGACAGCGCAGCCAATGCTTTTATGCTCAGCACACGCGGTGGAATTTTTATCATCGGTGTCGGTGTTTTTTGCCTGATCTGGATTGTAGTTCGTCTTTGGCTTGGGATTGATAAATTCGAAGAACCTCAAGACTCTGGTTCTTTGCGCGAAGATATTGTGGAGATTTTTGACGCTTTGCTCACACCCATTCCATCGTATGAAGAGGAGAAAGAAACAGATCCACTTAGCTTTGGTGCACTCTTCGATGAACTTTCCAGTACATCTTCCTCGGAGCCGGAATATCTGAGTGACAGTGATGGCAAAAGCGTTCGTATCACCGGCCGCGGTTCTGATGTTTTTTATCTGGAAAACGGTGATGTTGTCTATACTACAGACGGTCGTGATTTCTATACGACAGATGATGATGTGTATCATCACTATGAATGAAGCGGGCGTATTTGAAAGCAGTGGAGCAGTACGTTTGCCACATTGGGGTCTGCCCGTGCGTCCAGCAAAGGGTATATAGTCCGGTGGGTGGAAGCCCCATCAAATAAGCTGCTAACCACAGCATTTGAAGCGAGTGTTGAGTCTGCCGCGGCAACGCTGCAGGCTAAGCGTAGACAGCAAGGTAACAGGGATAGCTAGTGAGCGCCGAAATCCCAAAAGAACCAGAGGGCCGACATCGTGGTCAGGATGGAAGGCAACATATGTACTTATCGTTATTTTACTTGACTTTGCAGACTATCTGATTTATTATACTCGTAAAGAAGTAACTTACGAGTTACTAACTCACGAGTATAATTATTGGAGGTGAGCAGATGAGTCAATTCTATTGCCGTGAGGATGAGCTGCGGAAACTGAATAAACGGTATGCAGGTGATAAGTTTGAGTGCATTGTCATCTACGGCAGACGGCGTGTTGGTAAAACGGCACTGATCAACGAGTTCTGCAAAGATAAGCCTACCATTTTCTTTTCTGCATTGAACACGACAGGAAAGGAAAATCTGGAAGCTCTCTCAAAGTCGATTATGAGTTTTGAGCGGCCGGATATGGAGTCTGCACCGGAGTTCAGGTCCTATGATGCAGCTTTGGATGAGCTGACAGCACTTTCAAAGGAAAAGAGGATTGTCTTTGTCATTGATGAGTATCCTTATCTTGCAAAAGCAAAACCAGCTATTTCAGCGATGCTGCAGCACATCATCGACCACAAATGGACAGAGTCCAAGATGTACCTGATTCTTTGCGGCTCCTCTATGAGATTCATGGAGAGTCAGGTGCTTGGAAAGGAAAGTCCGTTGTATGGCAGACGTACTGGCCAGTTTAAGATTGAGCCGCTAGACTATAAAGAAACCGCTGTGTTCCACCCAAATCTGTCTGCAGAAGACAATTCCCTGATTTATGGGATCACGGGAGGAGTTCCCCACTATATCAATAAGTTGGATGTGCGAGATAGTGTGGATGAAGCTCTGTTGGATAATTTCTTTGACCGCTCCAGCTATCTGTATGAGGAACCGGGGAACTTACTGAAGCAGGAACTCCGGGAGCCGGCCATTTATAATGCAATCATTAAAGCGATTGCAGAAGGTGCTTCCCGAATGAACGATATCAAGATGAAGGTCGGCGAGGAAAACTCGGTCGTATCGAAGTACCTGAAAACGCTGATCGACCTTGGCATTGCGAAGAAAGAAACACCGATTACAGAAAAACCGGGTAAGAAAACCATCTATCTGCTGGCTGATAACTTCTTCCGTTTCTGGTATCGGTTTGTGCCAATCAATATGAGTGCCATTGACTCTGGCAGAATTGCAAAGACCTATCCACACGCTGTAAAGCAGTATCTTCCTGATTACATGGGTCTAATTTATGAGAAGATGTGTCAGGATTACCTGCTCTATTATTCGGATAGCCTTCCTATTGAGCTGAGTGAAATCGGCCAGTGGTGGGGGACAGACCCGAAGAAGAAAAAGCAGATACAGATTGATATCGTCGGAACTCCTGTTGAGGGCAAAGACTATATCATCGGTTCATGCAAATACCGGAATGAGAAAATCGGTGTGGATGAACTCGATTTGATTCGGGATTATGCCTCAGTTTTTGGAAAGGGCAACAACTATCACTACTATATCTTCTCGAAAGGCGGATTCACAGATGGACTTCTTCAGGCACAAGAGAGAGGTGAAGTTCGGCTGATAACGCTGGAAGACCTTTACAAGTAAAAATTCTAATCAACCCTGCTGGTGAAAGCTGGCAGGGTATTTTTATACCCATTTTTAGCCTGTCTGCTCGTAAGTAGGTAATCATCCGTATCTGTTTTTTTGTTTTTTATTCTGCTACAATCTCCTTAAAACTCAGGAGGTATTCTATATCACTATGAATAAAGAAGAAAAAGCAAAACTCTGGTCTGACCGTATCCAACAATACCAGACCAGTGGACAAACATGTAAACAATGGTGTACAGAAAACGGTATCCATTTATCTACGATGGGATATTGGATCCGCAGATTTGCAAAAGAAGAGCCGGCATCCGAATCTGAACAGGATATGGTCTTTGTCAGACTTCCATCTGAACAGGAAGCTGCCAGGAAGCTGCTCTCTGAGGAATCTTCATCGGTGCGTATTTTTATTTCAGACAGTATCCGTATTGAAATATCTGATTCCTGCAGACCGGAACTGATGGAATCTATACTGGGATTCCTGCAGCGCCATGCTTGACCTGGCAGGAGGAACAACGGTATATCTTTCCTGCGGAGTCACTGATCTGAGAAAAAGTTACAATGGTCTGGCCGCCATCATCAAATTAAAATTTCACCTCGACCCATACTCACGCTGCATGTTTGCGTTCTGCAACCGTCGGCGTACTTCTATAAAGATCCTTCAATGGGACGGATCCGGATTCTGGATCCTGATGAAACGGCTCGACCGTAATGCTTTTCACTGGCCGGATACTCCAGATGAACTCCGTCAGGTGACTCTGAAAGAGATCCACTGGCTGTGTGACGGGCTCTCTTTAAATCCCAGGGGTGCATTTGAGGAACACCATCCAAAGATCATCCTGTAAGCATAAGACAGCGGAGCTGTCAATCCCGTAAAAATCATGAAAAACATGGCATTCCCAGCGTATTTCCTATATCCGGAAACGCAGTTTTTTATAGGAAAACAGCTGGAACCATGATATACTTTTTATAACGCTAAAGCAGGGAGGACAGGACATGGAACCGATCTTTACAGATAAACAGCTGAATAACATGAGCCGTGAAGATCTGATCTCATTGATGAAGATCGTACAGGAACAGACAAAGAAGAAGGATACAGAGATCCAGCTGCTGAAGGATAAACAGAAAGAACTCGAATTCTTAAATGCCATGCTCTCTGACCGTCTTACCCTTGCGCAGAGAAAACAGTTTGGGGCATCCAGTGAAAAGTATGCCGAAGGCTATGAACAGATGAACCTGTTCAATGAGGCGGAAGCCAATGCGGATGCGGAAACAGAGGAACTTTTTGAAGAGATCCGGCCATCCTCTTATAAATGTAAAAAAAGAAAAGGAAAGAAGGAAGAAGATCTTTCCAATTTTGAGACCGTTGCGACCAGGACCTATAAACTGGAAAGGGAAGCCCGTTACTGTCCGGAATGCGGATCCATGAAACGTCCGGAAAAAGAACCTTCCCTGATCCGTGGGAGCATTGCTACACCTTCCCTCGTAGCAGGTATCATGAACGCTAAATATGTAAACGGGATGCCTCTGGCACGTCAGGAAAGAGAGTTTGCCAGATATGATCTCGATCTCTCCACAAAGACTATGGCGAACTGGATCATAAACTGTGCAGACAGATACCTGAAACCGCTGTATCAGCTGATGAAAGAGGAACTTCTGGAAAGCAGATATATCCATTGTGACGAAAGCCGGATCCAGGTACTCGGAGAACCGGATCAGAAAGGGACGACCCAGAACTGGATGTGGGTATATCTCACGGATGAATTCAGTGGTTCCCCGCAGATGGTACTCTTCGATTATGAAAGGACCCGTGCGGGATATCATCCTGTAAACTTTTTAGGGGACAGGTTTCATGGGTATCTGACCTGTGATGGATATCAGGCTTATCACAGTTTAGGAGAAGGTATCATAGTAAGCGGGTGCCTTACCCATGCAAGACGACGTTTTGATGCAGCCCTCACAGCATTAAAAAAAGACTTTACAAAAGAACAGCTAAAAGAGACCATTGCATATCAGGCGATGTCAAGGATCGGGATCCTCTATAAGATCGAGGAAATGATCCACAATAAAACACCGGAAGAAAAATATGAGGAGCGCCAGAAACAGTCCCGTCCAGTTATGGATGCCCTGTTTGAATGGCTGCATACGATGGAAGATTCTGTAGACAGGTCTTCCCTTATTGGTGATGCCATTTTGTATACGCTTAATCAGGAAGCATATCTGAAACGCTATCTGGAAGATGGCCATCTCAGTATAGACAACAACAGTGCAGAACGTGCATTGAAAAACTTTGCAGTGGGACGCCGCAACTGGCTGTTTGCCAAAAGTGTACGGGGAGCTGGTGCCAGTGCCCTTGTTTACAGCATTACAGAAACGGCACTTCTGAACCATCTGAAACCATACGCATATCTGACTTATATATTGGATGAACTCAGAAAAATGGGAGCTTTTCCTAAAGAGAAAGAGTTAAAGAAACTGCTTCCATGGTCAGAAGATCTTCCGGAATACTGCCGTACTAAACTAAAAAAATAATACTAAGCCATCTGATATAGAATTTGGCAGACAGCCAGAAACAGTATCAGATGGCTTTTATAAAATGTCAATATACGGATGATTACCTACTTACGTATAGACATCCGGAAAAAGCTTGCGATCCGGGAGCGTCTGGGAGGTATTTGACAAAACACTGTGGGAGAAGTAGACTATGAGAAAACAATCTGGTCAAGTTCATAGCAGGGAATCTTCTGCGACTCTCCAACTGACAGTAAGTTTACTCTATCAAGAAGATAGGATCAACTTGCCATTTGAGTTCCCAGATGGTAAAATCAAAATACACTGGGATATAATATCCTTTGCCTGTTAGTATAGCTTCGGAAAGGAGCGTTGAAGAATGGCAGCGACGTTAAAACTTCCGGTTGGTATCGAAGATTTTAAGAAAATTCGCCGGCAGGGTTTTTACTATATTGATAAGACAAGACTAATTGAACAGTTTCTTGACAGATGGGGAAAGGTAAATCTTTTTATAAGGCCCCGCCGTTTTGGTAAGACCGTTCTATCGTTTACGTTTGAGAAAAGATAGCAAATTTGACACTGCCCTTACAAATGAGGAGGATGTTCTATGGAACTAGAAAAAATATACCAAGCGATTATAACTGGTAGAGCAATGCTGATTACTGGTTCAGGTGCTCATATGACAGCATTGGGGATGAATGGGGAAAAATTTCCGTCAGGTGTTGCATTAGCGGAAAGACTTTATAAATCTGCTGGAATTGTGAACCCGGAAAATCCATATGATTTGCAGGATGCAGCAGACAGTTATTTGGAAACAAAAAGCTCGGATGAATTAATTGCAGAGTTAAAGAAGGTACTGTATGTCTCGAAAGTACAGAAAGAACATGAAATATTATATGGACAAGACTGGCAGAGAGTTTACACTACCAATTATGATGAGGTGCCGATTTTAGCATCCAAGGATATGGAAGAACCGCTTTATGCGGTTACCCTTTCTGATGATGTCAAGTTGGAAAAAAGTAAGAAAAAACAATGTGTTTATATTAATGGATATATAGGAAATTTGAGTGAGCGAACACTTCAATCGGAATTCCGTTTGTCAGGTCGAAGCTATGCTTCTGAAAGCTTGAATCAGAACGCATGGGGCGCTATTTTTTCGGATGATTTGACAACGGTTGAATGTGTAGTTATTGTGGGACTTTCCTTAGATTATGATTTGGATCTGAAAAGATTAATTTATGCACAGAATGTGCACGAGAAAATAGTATTTATTGAAGATAGTAAAATTTCAGAAGATAAGAAACGAAAGTTAAAGAGATATGGAACGGTTTATGCGATAACAATGGAAGAATTCACGAAAGGATTAGATAAATATAAAAGTGATCATCCAATGCCTGTCAAAATGACAGATTTTCATATTTATCAATGCTTTGAGGTGGCCAGGGAAAAAAATACCATAGAGAAAGCTACTTCTCTCGAAGTTCATAATTTTTTTATGACCGGTCAGAGTGTAGATAGCTTATGGCATACCGATAGAGGAATCTATGATAATTTAATTTTTCGAAAGCAACTAAAAGAAGTAAAAGAGGATTTGAAAAATAATTGTAGAGTTATCTATGTACATGCTAATTTGGGAAATGGAAAAACGATTTTCGCAGAATGTTTGAAGCATCTGTTTGAAGACGAAGGGTATCAAATTTTTACTTTAAAAACAGTTTATATGAAAAGCTTACCAACGGACGTTCAGCATATTGTCGAAAGCCCAGGAAAAAAGTTGGTTATTATAGAAAATTATTATAATTACATTAATGTATTGGAGAAATTTGCTTTTTATTCCCTGGAAGACGTTCAGTTTATTTTGACAGCACGTACGGTTCTGTATGATACTCGGATTCGGGAAGCAAATGAAATATTAAAAGTGGGGGAAGGTGAGAGTAAAGTCATTGATTTAAATAAACTGAATGAAAAAGAATTAAACGTCATGAGCAATATTTTGCGAAATAATGGCTTATGGGGAAATTTGAGTAATCTTTCCAGATCGGAAAAGAAGAAAAGATTAAAAGACAGAAAATGGGGAAATTCAGAGTTTCAGAGTATTCTTGTAGATGTTGTGAATTCTACGGATATGAAGAATAAAATAGAAACAATCGTTTCAGGTATAAAATCAGTTTCTGTGTCATATTATGAAGTCCTTATTTTAGCATTACTGGTAAAAATCATGAGCTTAAATATAGATGCACAGGATATTGGTAAAATTATCGGAGTTAACGCGGCGTTTGATCCGCGTTTTACACAAGATGAAAATGTACAGGAGATTTTAGATTTTTCGAAGGAAGCAACAGATTTTCGCATTAAATCGGCTGTTACAGCGAATTTGATCCTGAAAGAATTGGACTGTAATGATGTGATTATAAAAGTATTGGAATTGACGGCAGAATACGCGAATCGATATCGAACGATTAATCGTTATGAGAACATTTTAAAAAATATTATATCGTATTCGCATGTAAATACATTCCTTTTAAAATCGGGTCAAAAGGAAAAGTTTTTGGTGAATTATTATGATAGCCTGAAAGAGTTGGAGTATTATAGGGAAAATACATTTTTTTGGCTTCAGTATGCGATTGCTTGTGCGAATATCGGAAAGTATGATCTGGCACAACGTTTTCTGGAAGCTGCATATAGTTTCTTTCACGATTCTGAATATACAGTTCCATTTCAGGTAGATACACAGCAGGCAAGACTTTATTTATTGCGTATTGAAAATGAAAAAAACGTGGATGTGGCAGATTACTTTGAAAAAGCCCATCTTCTGTTGATGAAACCGGCAGTTTCTCTGAAAGACAATGAGGAAAAACAAATTCAGTTATTGAGGAAATATGTAGCTCCAGCAGTATTAAAAAAATTGCCGTCGGATTTTAAGGACAGATATCGGAGATATTGCGGAGAAGCATACAACAAAGTGCATGAATTTTTGAAGAAGAACAGTTCTGTACAGGTGATAAAAAATTATCAGAGAATGGAAAAACAGTTATTGAAAGCTTCTCTTGTGAAATAAGAATTATCTGAGGTCTGGAACGTCGTCGAAATAGGATTGCGTGAGGAAAAAGCGATGCGCAGAGCTTCGGAACGGATTTTCGGAGTAGTATTTGAGAGAGAAAATATGCTTTCGGTAAGTGTTAGAAAATACGAGGAGAGGAACATTATGAAAACAACATTATGAAAACAACATTACTTATCATGGCCGCCGGAATCGGCAGCCGTTTCGGAACAGGAATCAAGCAGTTGGAGCCGGTAGATGCTTCGAATCGTATCATCATGGACTACTCAATCCATGATGCAATCGAGACCGGTTTCAACCATGTAGTTTTTATTATCCGCAAGGATATCGAGAAGGAGTTCAAAGAGGTGATCGGTGATCGCATCGCCGCGATCTGCGCCGATCATCAGGTAACGGTAGACTACGCGTTCCAGGATAGTAACGACATCCCGGGCACTCTGCCGGAAGGCCGTACAAAGCCGTGGGGAACCGGTCAGGCCGTGCTTGCAGCAAAGAATATTCTTAGCACACCGTTCATCGTGATCAATGCCGATGACTACTATGGCAAGGAAGGTTTCCGTGCCGTCCATGAGTATCTGGTAAATGGCGGCAAGTCCTGTATGGCTGGCTTTGTGCTGAAAAACACGCTGTCCGATAACGGCGGCGTAACCCGTGGTATCTGCAAAATGGATGAGCAGAACAATCTGACCGAGGTTGTGGAAACCAAGAATATTGTAAAGACCGCAAACGGAGCGGAGGCAGATGGCGTGGCTGTCGATGTGAATTCGCTGGTTTCTATGAATATGTGGGGTCTGACTCCTGATTTCCTTACCACATTGGAAGACGGCTTCCGGGAGTTCTTTGAGAAAGAGGTACCGGGCAATCCTCTGAAGGCAGAGTTTCTGATCCCGATCTTCATTGGTGAGCAGCTGGAGCAGGGAAAGATGTCTGTGAAGGTTCTGAAAACCAATGATACCTGGTACGGTATGACCTACCATGAGGATGTCGCAGCAGTAAAGGACAGCTTCAAAAAGATGCTGGAAAACGGCGTGTACAAGGCAGATCTCTTCTGTGATCTGTAAACCATGATGCAGGGAACCATGGAGTTGCTCGGAAAAATCATCACAAATATTTTGACGGCTTTGTATGAACCATTTGGATTTTCGCTTCTGCTTTCTTTTATGACTATGTTTTTTTACCTGTATGCGTATGAACCGGGCGAAGCGGGCAAAGGCTGGAAGAGCGCTCTGGTGACATGGTACGAGAGGTTCAAAGGAAGCGTGTTCTTTCGAAAATTGTTTCTATTGGTATTCGTGACGTCGATGATCCTGTTCCGAACGCTGTTGAATCGAAATTTGTGGTTGAATCCGCTGTCCAATGTTTTGGACGGATGGGGCATCTGGAAGACAGTGAATGGCGAGCAGGTGCTGACAACAGAGGGCATCGAGAACGTCATTATGATGGTGTCGTTCACCGGTGTGCTTATGTGGACATTCGAAGAAAAGACAGGAAACGGCTGGAGGAAGATACTGTGGCATAGCGGAAAGACAGCGTTGATCTTTTCGGTAAGTATTGAGACGCTGCAATTACTGCTTCGCCTGGGTACGTTTCAGCTGTCGGACATCTTCTATAATACAGTTGGTGGAGTGATTGGCGGGTTGATGTACTACGGAATCAGGAAGGCAAGAAAGCGTCTATAGAAGAGTATTGTTTTGTGGTAGAAAAAATAAATGCCGTGTGTGGAACACAGGCTCTCCCCGGAGCTGAGGCGCACACGGTATATTTTGAGAGCTGATATATAGTTTGTAACGGAAATAAAATGAGATAGAAGAAATGGAGTGTGACAAAAAATGAACTTATCTAAAATACATCATATTGCAATCATCGTATCCGACTATGAAGCCGCAAAGGATTTCTATGTGAACAAGTTGGGATTCTCTGTCATCAGAGAAAACTATCGCCCGGAGCGCAAGGACTGGAAGCTGGATCTTCGTGTCAATGAACACACGGAGCTGGAGATTTTTGCTGAGGAAAACCCGCCGAAGCGTGTGAACCGCCCGGAGGCATGTGGCTTGCGTCACCTTGCCTTTTGCGTGGAGAGTGTGGAGCAGACAGTGAAAGAACTGGCAGAGGTGGGAATTAAATGTGAGCCGATTCGTGTTGATGATTATACCGGCAAGAAGATGACCTTCTTCCATGACCCGGATGGACTGCCGTTGGAGCTGCATGAGTAAAGAGGTGGACAAAATGATATTTCGTAAGGCAGAAAAAAAAGCTTTCAATGAGCTGGTGCTGTGAGTTATGGGAGAGAAAAGAGCATATAACGCCAGAAAGCCTGGCGGCGGTCGAAAGAAGTTGAAGCCTGAGTATGATGCCGGGGAGAATCTGAAAGAACAGATGGATGCTGCTGTGGCGCTTTATGAGGAGGATTGCTCCCTCCAATCCATCGCAGATGCTCTGGCTCTAAACCCCATCAAAGTAAGAAAGCTGCTTATCACGGCTGGTGTGTATGAATCGGAAGTGGCGGAGAAGGTACAGGATACCTTTGAGGAGTATCGAGAAACACAGAACTATAAAGAAGCCATCCTCTCAACCGCAAATACTCTTCAACTCTCCAAAGCCTCCGTCACCTCATACCTGCCATATCAGAAAGGCGTGTACTTCCCGAGTACAGCAGATAAAGAGAAAATCAGTGTTGGAGCAGAGCGGCAGCGGAGATACAGAGTGATAAGAAAACTGAGATCAGAGCCGACAGAGGAGCACCTGTGGGAGACGGTCTTGCTTTATTGTGGTGTGCAATTTAAAACCTATTCCGGCTTACCCTTTACCTATGAAATACGAAAGGGCAGAAGCGGCGAATATACAAAGGAATTGTGGATCGACCGCCGAGGGAAGAGCAAAAGCCTGGCGTGGAGTTCTGTGCTGCTGGCACTGGGGAATATCAAAAAGGTAGGAGAAGTAGTTGAGCGACCAAAGGCTCTGAGTGACATCCGGGGTGTGACTTACATCTATGGGATGTTCTATCGCTTCGGACTGATCGATGTGCCGAAAGAAGTGAAGGAAAAGAAAAATGATCGAGGCAATAAAAAACAGAAGAAGGGAAGAGAAGATATGCTTGAAGAAAATATAAAATTTTTTAGGAGACTTTAAAAATCCTATCATTTATGATATGATCTATATAATATATGCGAGAGGAAAAATATATGGATTACGATATTGAAATGAATAAGAAGGATTACCAAAGAGAAAAAGAAGCTCGTGCGAAGCGGTTGGAAGCATATGCGGAAGCGATTCAAACGATCACTTTGCAGAAATCGTCCAAAGTGATAGAAGAACTTATAGAGGAGAGACGCAGGCAGGGGCTGACACAGCAGGACTTAGCGGATATGACGGGAATTCTTGCACCGAATCTGGCGCGGCTGGAGAGCAGAAAAAGGGTTCCAACACTGGTCGTGCTGCAAAAATACGCTTCGGCGTTAGGAATGCACATTGAAGTAAAATTGTGTGATGGAACAGAAGAGGAGGAAAAGAAAAGCTGATTTGTTTCCCAGCGAAGAGATGTGAAGGAATTTAGTTTTGATTCACATGACAACGATAGGGTATGATGCTATAATGAGTTTAAAAATAAGAAACGGGGTGACGTTACATGATGTATCCATATATGACACTGGCAGAAGAAACGGAGATTGTTCATTCACAAATCGTTGAAAAGATGGAATGAAAAAATTGATTGTAAACTTTGAACGGCCGAAAGAAGATGGATTTGATTCGGCAAGATGTGAATTGCCTGATTACAAATGGACAGAACGTCAAGGGTATTCGGATGAAGAAATAGCAATGTTTGAAGAACTCCTGCATAGTAATGCTCATTTGCTATACCGGTATGCAGAGAATGGGGGGATTGGGGTGAAGAAAGATGGACAAAAAATAGCATTGATAGAAAAAAAACTCAAATACAATTTCCTGAAAAAAATTATTATTAGATTTGATTATGATGGAATGGATGATACAGAGCTGGACCAGGTAATATCTAGCATAAGTATGGAATTAAAAAAGCATGATTATACGAGCAGGACTGTTGAGACTGAAAAGGAAATGCAGTTTGAATTCAATGATCCTGAAAGTGGCGATTATGCTGGACTGTATGGAAAAAAGATACGTGAGCAGAAAGTATTTGTATTTCATAATGAAAATCCACAGATAAAATTAAGCATATCATCGTCTTGTGCATGTATTTCTATTGAAGAAACAAAATACGTGGATTGTTTGAAGCATTGTGATATGCTTTGGAAGGTGATGTCAATTATAATATCTGAG
>NZ_QUED01000037.1:0-16926 GCF_003477865.1 Blautia sp. AF34-10 | reverse complement strand
CATAATCAAAAACTCTGAAAAACAAAAGGAAGGATATTAAATGAAACACTTACCTAAAAGTACACTTACGGAAATATTGAATGACCCATACGGATTTACTTACAAAGAAATGTCGGAAGATTGAATGACCCATACGGATTTACTTACAAAGAAATGTCGGAAGTAATTGGAGAGGATAAAGCAAGAGCCTTATATGCGGAATTGTATAAACAGCCATTTCACAAAAAAAATCTATCAATATCAACAAAAAAAGTCTATAAAAGTAGCGATACTGAAAAGTATGTTTATGAATTGAAAGACAACAGGTATATCGAAACGGTTTTTATTAAACGGCGAGATGGTGGGACTGTTTGCGTAAGTACGCAAGTTGGTTGTTCTGTTGGCTGTATTTTTTGTGAGTCCGGACGCAATGGTTTCGTTCGTAATCTAACACCATCTGAAATTGTGCAACAGGTCATATTGATACGTCAAAAAGTAAATCGTATCGTTTTTATGGGAATGGGAGAACCTTTATTCAATTACGACAACTTGATTGCAGCAATCCATATTCTTCGAGATAGAAATGGACTTAACTTTCCAACCGACGGCATTACCGTATCAACAGTTGGTCCAGTTAATCAATTAAAAAAATTGCGCGAAGAACATCTAAAAATTCAGTTGACAATATCTTTACATGCAGCAACACAGGCTGCGAGAAACTGCATCATTCCTCATATGCACATGTACGCTATTGAAGATGTTGTTAAGCAAGCATTGTCCTATTCACAAAGGCATAATCGAAAAGTGGTATTTGCGTATTTGCTTTTACCAGGTATAAATGACCGTTCCTCAGATATAAGGCAACTTGCAAAATGGTTTAAGGGCAAAAATGTTATGATTAACGTGCTGCAATACAACCCGACGAGTAATTCAAAAATTAGAGCACCACAAAAACAAGAAATGGTTGCGTTCAAACATCAATTAGAGCAAACAGGACTTGAAGTTACCATGAGAGTTTCTCATGGTAGAGAGATTAAAGCAGCTTGTGGACAGTTAGCTAATACATATAATAAAGCCAAAAAACAACAAAAATAATTTAATTAAAAGAGCCAGACGCACAGACGCAGAGCCGATAATATGCAGTTTGAAATACTGCTGTTATCGGCTCTTTTTTGATTTAATTTGTGCCCCCAATAACCATATTGGAGCAAAATCAGAACTGTTGCTTGTCGTTCTTTGATTTCCGCAGCAGCTTTGAAAAACCAAAGCCGCCGTTTCTTTTTATCTTCTAATGAAATGACGCGGTATCACTGTTAAAAGCGGCGGCTAAAAGGAGGTAGCCGCCATGAAGCACATACCATATCGACAAAATCCGACGGTCATTGACACATCAAAAAAAGCCCGACCACCGCCGGGGAAAACTACGTCTATCAATATGAACTGTCTAATCATCTGAATACCGCTTACAATACCTATACGTCTGTCCGGGCTTTTCGGACAGGCGTATTTTGCTGCTCAAAAAATTTTTTGAAAAAAATCCGAAAATCTTCGGCGTTTTTTTCAAAAGGCAGTATTGCCCCGCGAAAAGGGGGAAGCACCACCAACTTTCCAACGAGAAAGGGGGTGAGAATGTGGAACCTAATCGCAGGGAGTTTATAAAACAGTGCGCTTTCCAGAAGTTTTGTAATACGGTACTGCACAATGAAGCGTGTGACGCTCACAAAGAGCTGCACAGGCATAAGGCAAGGGAGATTACCTTTTCCGACTTGACCTTAGAAGAAGCGCGGCAGCTTCATACCTTTGATGAATATTTCAAAGGGGAAATCGCCTTTGAAAGAGCCGGGAAGAAAATCACGCCGAAGCTGCTTCTTGAAGCAATCCGTACTTTGCCGGAAGAAAAGCGCAAAGCCGTACTCCTGTACTATTTCGAGGGAATGAACGACACCGAGATTGCGGAGCTGTTCGATACGTCGAGAAGCACGATACAGTACAGGCGGACAAGCTCTTTTGAGCTGCTAAAAAAATATCTGGAGGAAAATGCTGATGAATGGGACGAATGGTAACGAACCCGGCTACCCGGAAAAAGCCCTTGTTCCCTATCCTGTCATTTTGGCAGCGACAAAGGGCGACCCGGACGCTATGAAGATTGTCTTGCAGCATTTCAGCGGCTACATAGCCCGCCTCTCCATGCGGAAGCTGTACGACGAGCGCGGGAACGTCTATTTTGGCGTAGACCACGACATTCGGGAACGGCTGCAAGCAAAACTGATGATGGCTGTCCTCACCTTTAAGGCAGAGGAATAAACCGCAGCGGCGGGACGCTTTCTCTCTCCCCCTTTTCCGTTCCGCTGCTGACGCGGCAGCAAAGCCATTCTGAACCTTGACAAAGAAAGCGGCGCAAGATAACGGCGGCGCAGCATAGGGCAAATCGGATACGTTCCTTTTGCGCCGAGCCATACGGTGGGTGCGCCATGACGCTATCCGGGTGAGGTTATCCCCGCCCGGACAGCCGAGCGACCAACACCGCGCCGGAAAGCAAGTGTAGCGGCTTGCGGGCGACGACACGCAAAATATACAATGATACTTCCTTACAGCCACAGTCCGAGCGTTAAGAGCGTCGCAGGCAATGGGTAGGGCTGCATGAGAACCATGCCGGGGTGAAATTCCCATGAGGTTATGCTAATAACCGTCCGATTAAAGCCTTTGTTTTCTTGAATAGTGGACTTGCTGCTATTCATAGACTGTATTATATGTTTGCGAAAGAAAGGGGGATTTTCTTTGACGCAAAACCAGACGCCCGTTACCACAACGGAGCATAAAATCGGAAAAGTTACTTACCTTGTATGTTCGTCCGCAAGTGAACGCGCAACGGACACACTGGATAAAAAGATAAAGAAGCTCATTCGCAAGGACATGGAGCTGAACCCCGCAAACGCCCGGAAATAGGGCGTTTCTTCACATTTTATACATGACACAGGCAGCGGTATGTGGTATAATATAGACAGTACAAATACCATGCTTGTCTGTCGTCGGAAAGGAGGACAAAATGTTACAGACAGACAAGATTACCGCTTTATATTGCAGATTGAGCCAGGAAGATATGCAAGCCGGGGAAAGCGAAAGCATACAGAACCAAAAACTGATTTTACAAAAGTATGCTGACGAACACCACTTTTTCAACACACGCTTTTTTGTAGACGACGGATTTTCCGGCGTGAGCTTTGAGCGTGAGGGGCTTCAAGCCATGCTGCATGAGGTTGAAGCCGGGAACGTGGCGACCGTCATAACAAAAGACCTTTCCCGTCTGGGACGTAATTATCTGAAAACCGGCGAACTGATAGAGATTGTTTTCCCCGAATACGAAGTGCGCTACATTGCCATTAACGACGGTGTAGACACAGCGAGGGAAGATAACGAGTTTACCCCTCTGCGGAACTGGTTCAACGAGTTTTACGCCCGCGACACCTCAAAGAAAATCCGGGCTGTCAAACAGGCAAAGGCACAGAAAGGCGAGCGCGTCAACGGCGAAGCTCCTTACGGCTACCTTATCGACCCGGATAACCGCAATCATCTGATACCCGACCCGGAAACGGCACACGTCGTAAAACAGATTTTTGCAATGTATGTACGGGGCGACCGTATGTGTGAAATCCAGAACTGGCTGCGGGACAATGAGATATTGACCGTCGGGGAACTGCGCTACCGCAGGACAGGGAGCAAACGCCACCCCCGCCCACAGCTCAACGCATGGTACAACTGGCCGGATAAGACACTGTACGACATTCTGACAAGGAAAGAGTATTTAGGGCATACCATAACCGGGAAAACCTACAAGGTATCTTATAAGTCGAAAAAGACGAAAAAGAACCCGGAGGAAAAAAGGTATTTCTTCCCCAACACTCACGAACCTTTGATTGATGAAGAAACCTTTGAACTTGCACAGAAGCGGATTGCCACCCGGCAACGCCCGACAAAGGTTGATGAAATTGACCTGTTTTCCGGGCTGCTCTTTTGTGGGGACTGCGGCTACAAAATGTATGCAGTACGCGGAGCCGGGACGCTTGAACGGAAACACGCCTACACTTGCGGCAACTACCGCAACCGGGCAAGAAATGATATGCTCTGCACTACGCATTATATCCGCAAAAGCGTATTGAAAGAACTTGTCCTTGCAGACTTGCAGCGAGTAACGTCTTATGTGAAAGAGCATGAACAGGAGTTTATCGAAACCGCCAACGAGTGCAGCGCAAAGGCAGTACAAAAGACGCTGACACAGCAGCGGAAAGAACTTGACAAGGCGCAGAACCGTATTAACGAGCTGAACATCTTATTCCGCAAGCTCTACGAGGACAACGCTTTAGGGAAACTTTCAGATGAACAATTTGCTTTTCTGACTTCCGGCTATGATGAAGAAAAAAAGACGCTGACCCGGAGGATTGCGGAGCTGTCACAGGAAATCGACAACGCCACCGAGCGCAGCGCGGACGTAAAAAGGTTTGTCGCACTGGTACGCAGATACACAGCGATTGAAGAACTGACCTACGAAAACGTCCATGAATTTATTGACCGTATTCTTATTCACGAACTGGATAAGGAAACGAACACCCGCAAAATCGAAATCTTTTATAGCTTTGTCGGCAGAGTTGATACAGGCGACAAGCCTACTGAAAGTATCTCCTATTTCAGACAGATAGGAGCCGACGTAAAGAGTTATGCTATCTAACATACATCAAAAAGAGGTAAGATAACACCCTCTGCAAAAAAGGTATCGTTATCTTACCTCAACAAAGTTCGCACCAGAATAACCGTCGTCCGTGTACCAGCGCAGATTGGAAAAGCCGTTCTGCTTTGCATAGGTCTCAAGAATACGCTTCTGGTTGGAAATGGAATTGCTCTCGCCTTGCAGCTCGTCCTCATGGGAAAGTCTTGGGTAAAGGGCGGTAATTGGTTGTTGGTTGGTCTGTCTTAACATAAAATCCTCCGTTTCCGACAGCCAGCCCCACTATTCCGTACCTTGATTGTACCACATGGGGCGGCTGTCTGTATAGCGGCAAAAGCGTCAAATCTGCTTCTTTATGGTCGGTCAAATCGCCGTTTTTTGTGTAGCAGCTTCCGCTTCCAGCACTTTCATCATCTTGTCGGCTGCGGTGTCGGTTGCGCCCTGCTTGAAGAAGCCGGAAACGGTAAGGACGGAGTTGCCCATGCGGATTTCCGTTACACAGTCCGGGCGGCGGTCTGTTTTGGTGGTGCTTGTCTGTTTGGTTTCTGTCATAGGCTCTCCTTTCGCTGCTTCATCAGTTGCTTTAAGCGTTCCAGCTTTTCCTGTGCGGTTTCCTTTCGGAAATTGCTGCCCGTGAAGCGAACGGGGGCGCACATGGAAGTCAGCCTGTCATAGATACGGGCATGGGGCGTGTCCTGCGGGTGCTGCAATTCCTCCAGCGTGAGGTTGGTCGTGGCGATCAGCGGCTTGCCGCTTCGGTAACGGCTGTCAATCACGCTATAAACCTGTTCCAGCCCGTATTCTGTTCCTCGCTCCATACCAAAATCATCAAGTATCAGCAGGGGGTAGCTGCAAAGGCGGGAAATATATTCGTTCCTGCCATCAAAGCTGGCGGCAAGGTCATTGAGTATGGTTGCAAAGTTTGTCATACAGACGGCAACCTCTTTCTCCATAAGGCGTTGGCGATACAGGCGGCAAGGTAGCTTTTTCCTGTCCCCACGCCGCCCCAAAACAGGTAGCCGATATTTTCAGCCTGCATGGTTTCCCAGCTCTCCACATAAAAGCGGGCAGTTTCGGTCTGTGGGTTTCTGCCGTTGTCATGCTCAAATGTCCAGTTCCGCATAGCGGGGTCGGTAAAGCCCCGGCGCTTCAAGTCCTCCACTGTTTCAAGGTGCTTCTGTCTGCTTTCAGCGGCTTCCCGTTTTTCACGGGCTGCCCGCTGGCAGTCGCAGTCTGTTGGGTGGCGGTCACGCCCGAAACAGGTCTTTCCCTCTGCAAAGTAGGCTTCTTTTGGCGTATGGCACTTGCCGCAGTATAAAAGCCCGTCCTCGCCTGTGTAGTCCTCCGCTTCGGCGGTAGTGGCTGTAATGTCCGTAATCATAGCTTCAATCTCGTTTTTCATAAGCTCTCGCCCTCCTTGCATGAATAATCGGGTATGCCCTGTTTCGGGGCAGCCTTGCCTTTGGCAGCGTCCTCCTGCGCCCACTTGTAAATGGTGGCTGCATGGCTGTGGTACTGCTTCCCGGTGGAAGCGATATGGCAGGAAAGCCGGTCAATATAATACTCCCACTTGTCGGGCAGCTCTGTTTTCAGCCCGGAAAGCTCTGTATCGGTCAGTATCACATTGTTGTATCTGCCATAAGCGGCGGGGACGGGGTGTCCCGTTTCTCCCTCTCTCTCTTTTTCTATCTCTATCTCTTTCTCTAACTCTATCTCTGGTGGACGAATGTCGGACAAATGTCCGCCTTTTGTCCGGGGCGGTAAAAGTGCCTTGTTTTCCTGTCTTGCAGCCCGTTTCCTCTCGGCTTCGGTAGAGGACTGTCCTATCATCAGCTCAATGTCGGTCATATAAAAAGCCCCACTGTCAAGCTGCTCCACAAGCCCCAACTGCCGGAAAATCTCTAAAGCCCTCTCAACCGTCCCTATCTGGTGGCGGGTCAGTGTCGCTATCATCTGCGCTGTGTAGGGGATATGCTCGTCAAGCTGCAACTTCCCGCCGTTTTTCAGCGATTTTAAGTACAGCTTCAAGAGGATATTGGAATATAAAATCCCGTCTTTCATATCTTCCAGCAGCACAATGGAGTCGCTGTCAAAAAAGTTCTCTTTCAGCTTGAGGTAGTAATACTTGCGGTTATCTGCCATTGTCCCTGTCCTCCTTTTTCCGGCGTTTGGAGTAGTAGCGGGGGCAGAGTATGATAACCGCCCGGAAGCTCTGCTTGCAGCTATGGGTACAGCCCCGGCAGAGGTCGTTGTATGTGATACGGTCGCAGGTGGTATTCCCGACTTTTACTTGCCGCAGGAAAAAGGACCATTCCAGCCGCCGTTTCTTGCTCATTCTTGGCATGGGTGCGCTCCTTTCTGCCGTTTCCGCTGGTGTGGCGGTATCGGCGATAATTCTGTATCATCTCGGTATCATTTTCGGGGTTTTTCTGCCCTGTAAGCCCGTTAAAAAATCCTTTGGTATTGCGGATAGGGTACGGGGCAGCCCCCTTGTTCTGTATGGGTTCGGGTACATTTTGGGGTGGTTTTTATCGCTCCTGTTCCTGCCTTTTCACAGGCTTGCGCTCCCGGCGTAAAATCTGGTCGATATTGCCCTTGACGGTCTGTAAGCGGCGGTATTCCTCCCGTTTTGCCCGGTAATCGTTGTAGCCGCTGTTTTTCTCTTTGATAAGGGTTTCAATCTCTGCTTGCAGGGCTTTATAGCTTGGCAGCTTGGAAATGCCGTTCTCCCTAAAATAACGGGCGGCTGCGTCTGCTATGATAAAGTCGCTTTCGTGCTTCTGTCGGTAGGCTGCTTTTGCTTTGGCGTTTTTCTGCTGTTTCAGCCCGTCCCGGACAGGGCGGGTCTTGGAATAGGCAAGCACCTGCCGTTGCAGCTCCTTTTTCCCGTCCAGCGTCTTTTCCACCTGCTTCAGCTCTATAAGGCTTTCCCGCATGGCGGTATAGGCGGCAGAACAGGCTTCGTCCAGTTCCTCCGGGGAAGAAAAGCCGTACTGCTGGTAGGCGGTAACGGTAGCCGCCATTTGCTTTAGATTGTACTTTGCCGCCCAGCGGTCATAGCCCACGCCCTTGCCCTCGGCTCGCTTGGCTTCCCGGTCAACCATGCGCTGCAAGGTGTTGTCTGCCGGGGTGGTTTTTGTGGTTTTTTCCCCTTGTGACGGCTTTTTAACTGCGGCAGGGTATTCGGGTATGGCTTTGGTCTGTTCGGCGGCTCTGCGGGCGTTCTGTGTAAGCAGGGCAAGGACAGCAGCCTTGTCAAAATCGTCCCCCAGCTTCCGGGCTGTGATAGGCTTTGTCCTGTCCGGCGTGAGGTAGGAAAGCCGCCCCCGGCTCTCCTTGACAGTCACACCCTCACGCAGCAAAAGGGAAGAAAACTCGTCAAAGCTGGTAGCTTGGGAAAGTGCCTGCCGTATCGTCCGGCGCAGCTTCGCCTTGTCCGTTTCAAACTTGGTAGGCTTGGTCGGCTGTCCGGCGGCTTCTCTGGTGGCGTTCTCTTTATCAAGGGCAAGCTGCCCTTTCTTTGCCGCCCAGTATTCCCGTTCCGTTATCCGTTCCTTGCTGCCGTTTAGGAGGTCGATTTGGTAAAGCCCCTCCCGGTGGCACATCTCCATGACTTCACTCTTGAAATATTCCATAGCGGCATTGGTGCAGCGGTGCTTGCAGCCCTCCCGTGTATCGGCTGGTCTGTCCATGTAGGGCAGAAGCGGGACTTCATAAATCCGCAGGGAGTTGATGACGATATGCACATGGATATTGCCGCTGTGGTTATGCCCGTCCGGGTGGGTGCAGATTAGGCTTGGTGTCCGGGAAAATGCTCCTTGCAGAACTGCTCGCCCAGCTCCTGCGCCCGGTCTACGGTCAAGCCGTTGTCTGTCCCGTCCCGTGGGTCAAAGCTGATGATATAGTGGTGGCTTTTCACATCTTCCCGTTTTTGGTTTTTCTCATAGCGGAGATTAGCCCGCATACAGGCAACAGCGAAATCCTCGCCCCCGCAGTTGAGGGAAGAAATGCGGTAATCCTCCCTCGGTATCAGCCGCCCGTTTTCATCAAGGGTGGGCTTCATGGTAAACTCGTCATGCTCAAATGTGAGATAGGCTTCCGCTGCGCCATAGTCCGCATTTTTAGAGCTGATATGTTTGAATGTTGCCAACAGCGTCACCCACTTTCTGCAAGACTTCAAACTTTAGGGCAGCAAGGTCGGAAACCGCCGCCCGTACCTCCCCGGCAAGCTGCGGGTAGGGGCTGTGCCACTCGTTCAGCGTCCGGGCTATCTGGTTTAAGTTGCCGCCGATCCTGCCGTATTCGGCGGTCAGCTTCCCAACAGCGGCAAGCAACTCGTCATTGACGGGGGAAACGGTTATGATGGGGCGTATGGCTGCCCCGGTTATGGCTTGCCGGATAAACTCGGCTTGGCTCATGTTGTAAGCAGAAAGCCTTTCCGCAAACTCGGCGTATTCTTCCTCGGTCATGCGTGTCTTGACTACCCGGCTGCGGTGCGGCGTGTTATATCGTTTTCGCATGGTAAAACCTCCTTTCGGCTGTGCGTGGTGTCCTCTCACTAATAGGAGAAAAACAGGGTGTAAAGCGGAACTGTTTTTGAAAAATCCGAAAAATTATTTTGAGGGATTTTTCAGCGGCGCAAGCCGCATAAGCAGGGTTTGGGGAAGGCACTCCCCAACAAGATTCCCGCAGGGGCAAAATGAGCGAAAAGCGAATTTTGGTACTGCGGTAGAATCTTGCTCTAAAAAACTGCCGGACTGCCGTTCACTTCCTACTGCCACTTTTTCAGAAAATCTATAACCAGCTTTTTCATAAAAGGCTGCGGGCTGGCGTTCTTCCCCTTACTCCCTACAACACCGCAAAAAGCAAAAATGACGGACTTTCCGGCAAGAACTTTTCCGGCGGCTCGGTCTTTCCCGACAATAAGGCGTTTCGGAAGCTGCGTTTTGCCCGCTGTCTAAAAAAATGGCAGCCTTTTTAGCTTCAATGTCTAATACGGAACATTTGGAAATTTGCCAAAAATGGACGCAAAAAAAGCAGCAAATCTTTTTCGGATTTACTGCTTCATGTGCTGCTGCGGGGCGGCGGGATATTCAGTTTTTATGTTATCGGTCAAGCCGGAACTTGAACAGGCTTTCAATCAGCTTTGTTCTGATGTAGTCCTCCATATCAGAATTATAATAGCCGTTCATTTTGGAGAAATAGCGGATATACCCGGCATATCGGTCAAGGACAGCTTGTATCGCTATGGGGTCGCCCTCATGTGCTTTTATTATCGTGTCATAGGGGAGAAGTAGGCTACTCATGGGACAGCACCTCCATTTCTTCTTTCAGCCGCTTCAAGGCAAGCTGGATATGCCGCCCGATTGTGCTGCGTGTCCAGCCGCTTTGTTCTCCGATTTCTTTCTGCTTCAAATGCTGGAAGTAATACAAAAAGATTTCCTCCTGCGACTGTTCCGGCAGTTCGGCAAGAGCCGCCGCAAGGGAACAGCTATCTAAAAATATCGTCTTCCCCAGGACGGAGAATGGATAAGTTTCGCCATAGTCTGGCACTTGAAAATACTCATCTATGGTGCTTAGTGGAACAAACTTTTCTTCGGTCAAGTATTCAAGGGAGATTTCCCGTTTCCACCGCGCTGCCAGCATACGGGCAGCGTCAAAGGACGCATGGCGAATAACAATCCGGCAATAGGTATCATGGGTATAGCGGATATGTTCTTGATAGGCTTCGTATTCAGTCATGGAAAATCCCCCTTTCTTCGATTATGGGAAAGGGCGGCAGCACTTTTTGCTGTCGCCCCTTGATTACCCACCAGCAAGGACAGGCGGGGCTGTCAACGGTGGGCGTAGCCCATTTACTTGCCGTTGACTGGCTCGGCTGGGTTTGCTATAAATTGCACTCACTATGGATTAACAGAACGCCTAAAAATAATCCATGTACTTATGAAGTAACAAATCAATAAAATTGCCAAAATCCCCATTGTTGCCCCTATTTGTAACATCACTGCACCGAACCCGATATAGGCTGAAATTTCTGCTGATATGGTTTGGATAAAGTAAGCTATTACAATAGCAGCTACAATGATTGCTGTGATAATTGGAAGCCCAAACCAAACACTTAATTGTTGCAAAATCAGTTTTCCGATATGCTTTTCTTCCACCCCCAATTTTCGGAGTACAGAGAAGCGATATTTATATTGTCCTGCGTCTAAGAGTTGTTGCAAGGAAAGTACGGTAAGACATATAATCATCAATACAACAGCACCATAAATCATTGCAGCCCGTAAAACGAAATTATTTGCTATTGTACTATTCCTCTGTAATGTGCTGAACCGTATTCCATACATAACACCGTTTTCTGCTTGCTCTGGGTATTCCTCTGTAAAAAGTTTTTCCAGTTCCCTTGCATTTTCATAGGAGATGTTTTCTTCTGTTGTGATATAGCGGTTTTTTATTACGGGCAACAACTTTTCACAAATACTGTCTGGAAGTACATAGAGTATATCTGTATAGGAATTGTATGCTGTTTCTCCAATCGGATCCTCATAATAGGACTGCTCGGAAAGAGTCAATTCTCCTGCGTCTGTCATAATGCTGGTATGCTCTTTCAAAAAGCTATCCCGTTCTTCCTCGGTGGCGATTGTTTTCCATTGTGTTGTAAATTCATCTTTTCCCAGAATAATCTGCTCATAACCCAACATTTCCCGTATGGTGTTATAATCACTTAAAGAAATTGCCACAATCGGAAAATCATATTTCTGTCTGTTGTGAAAATCGTCTTTCTCTGGCAGATATAGATTGAAAGTGCAATCATAGTCTGTATCTATTTTATGTTCTGTCAGAAAATCAGTAATGATTTCATAACTGTCCCGTGGCAGATTTTCTTCTTCATAAACATCATTGTATTTTGAATATACCTGTACATCATACATAGAGCGTATATCCAAATAGCCAGACGACCAGCCCGTCAAAATAGGGGCTGCAACGAACATGAAAATTGCTAATGCCAAAGTGATACAAATGACTGCCATAGTATTGCTGGTCGTATTCAGCTTTGAGGTAATCTGCCCGAAAAAGAAAAGTGCTTCCTCATGGTATCGGTGTTCCGGCGATTTTTCTTTCCATGCTACAATCAAACCACTGGTAAGATAAATGAAGGCACAAATGAAGAAAAGTAAGTCAATCAAGACAAAAAGCAGATATTGATTGAGCGTTCCGCCACCTAAAGGCAGATAATATTTATTTGTTAATGCTGCAACACTGGCTGCTGTAAAAGCGTTCAATACAGAACATATCAGCAAACCAGCAATGAAACACTCTCTTTTTTTCTTTCTGATTATGCAAAATATCGACCACAGCAAAGTAAGCAGTGGAAAAAGAATATTTTCCCAAAACATAAGCTGCACTGAAAACGCAAAGCGGGGGTCATAATAAAACCAGACCTTTTGTATTCCTGTAATCAATCCCCATACGGTAAATACTTCAAAGAGGACTACTACAACAGAAATGAAGCGGCTCTTTTTTAGCTCTGGCTCATTCTCTTTCTCTGCGGAAAGCATATCAATAATTTTTGTTTTCTGAATGGTACGGGTATTGAAAATTCCTACCACAAAAAAACTTGCCACAAAAAATACCACTGTCAACAAAACGGTATCCGGGAATAATGTCCATGAGATTTCATAAGGCTTTCCATAAGCAGTAAGGAGCATTGCGGTAATGAATTGAGAGCAAAATACACCGCAAAAAATACCAATCAAAATGGAAAACATACCCATAATCAGTGTTTCTGCAAAGAAAATCCTGCCAATGGTTTTTTGTTCCATTCCCATAATGGACTGGACAGCAAACTCCTTTTGCTTCTGTCTTAGCATATAATGATTGACGAACCGTATCAAAAATAACAACAGTAATGTTATCATGCAGATTGCAATTTTCATTCCGTCACTTAACAGCGTAAAATCATACTCGCTGCCTATATCCGGGCTATAATAACTACTGGAAATAGACAAGAACGCATAAAACAAGGTAACACAGATTGTCATTGTGACAATGTAGACCAGATAGTCTTTTACAGACCGTTTTGCATTTCTGAAAACAAGTTTAGCATACATGGCTCTGTCCCCCTCCGATCATGGTAAGGACATTCAGAATTTTATCAAAAAAATCACTTCTGCTGTCGTTGCCCTTGCGCAGTTCCATAAAGATTTCTCCGTCTTTCAAAAAAAGAATACGGCTGGCATAGCTGGCGGTAAAAGCGTCATGGGTTACCATAAGAATTGTCGCCCTAAGCTGTTCATTGATACTTTGAATGGTAGACAGCAGCATTTGTGAGGAATGGCTGTCTAATGCTCCTGTTGGCTCATCTGCCAATAAGAGTTTCGGATTGTTGATAATTGCTCTTGCACAGGCACAACGCTGTTTTTGACCGCCCGATACCTGATAAGGATATTTGTTTAGAATATCGCTGATATTCAGCTTTCCGGCTATATCCAAAATGCAGGGTTCTACACTCCCGGCAGGGACTTTATTGATTGCTAATGCCAGTGCAATGTTTTCTGAAATTGTCAATGTATCCAGCAAATTGAAGTCTTGAAATACAAAACCTAAATTCTCTCTGCGAAAGCGGGCAAGGGATTTTGGGTTGATTTCCGTTATATCTGTTCCCTCTAAAAAAATATGCCCTGCACTTACGGTATCAATCGTAGAAATACAGTTTAGCAGCGTTGTCTTTCCAGAACCGGACGCACCCATAATTCCGAGAAATTCTCCGGCTTCCACAGAAAAACTAATATCTTTAATGGCTTTGGTAATATTTCCCTCATTGCCATAATATTTCTGGATATGCTCCAGCTTCAAAATTGTATTCATCGGATAAACCTCCTTAACTGTTCCATACCCATATTGTAAATGGAGTATATCATTTTTTGTATCAAGTTTTCTTACACAGTTCTTACAAAAATGTAAGAAGTGCAGAACCTATCAGCCCTGCACTCCGATAATAAAATCATTCATTTGAAAGATAAGTGAAATCGTTGTTCCTCTGTTTTCGGAATAAGCAGTAAGTCCTATTCCCAGTTTATCACATAGACGCTTGCAAAGATATAAGCCAATTCCAGTAGAATTTTTCCCGGTTCGCCCATTCTGACCTGTAAATCCTTTTTCAAAAATACGGGGTAAATCACTTTTAGGAATACCTATCCCATTATCGCTGATAGATAGCACAATCTTGTCATTCGTTTTTGTCGCCCCAAAGTGCAAAATAGGCTGCTCTGCATGGTATTTGATTGCATTACCGATAATCTGATTTAAGATGAACCGCACCCATTTTTCATCGGTGTAAACTTTTGTTTCTATATCGTCTATCTGAATTGATATATGCTTTGACGCAAAAGATACTTATTATCTGCGATTGCACTATGCACAACATCGCATAAATTGACTTCACGGACAGAATAGTCTTTTTCAGTGTGTTCACTTCTGGCATAGTAAAGCGCCTGTTCTGTATATTGATTGATATTCTCTAACTCTGCCAATACCTCTCTGGAAAAGGGAGAACGGTTATTCTCACACAGCAGCTTCATGGCTGTAATTGGTGTTTTTACTTCGTGTATCCATTGTTCAATGTATTCTTTATATTCCCTGCGTTCCCTCTGTACTTCGCCAATCCGTTCCAACATAGATTTTTCAGCCATTTTCATAATCTGGTAAAAAACCTGTTCATCAGCCCTTTCCGGCACTTGCATGATTTCCGGCAATAAATATCGTTCTTCTAATTGCTCCGTCATATTGAGCAATTTATTCAGATATTTTTTTCGTGAGAAATAAAATGCCAGCAAAGATAAAACAAGGACAATCGACCAGACCGCAAGAATAAACAGGACTGTTTGGATAGGATTATCGCTTGCAATTAAGAACAAGGCAAGGGCAAGCATACCCAACAGATTGATTAAAATAACGGGGAGTTGATTTTTCAAATATTGTTTTCCACTCATAATGTATATCCTTGCCTGTGTTTTGTTTTAATGAAATCTACAAGTCCGATTGTTGCCAGTTTGTCACGAATGCGGGTAATATTGACACTTAGGGCATTATCATTAACATAAAGCTGATTATCCCAAAGAAAATCCACAATATCATTTCTGGAACAGATTTTTCCAGCGTTCTTAAAAAGGTAGTAGAGGATTTTCAATTCATTCTTTGTCAATTCTGCTTTCTGTCCTTTGTACTCTATCATGCTACTCTCCAAATGCAGGGTAGCTTCTCTCCACATATAAATTTCTGTTTGAGGGGAACGGTAGGCTTTCTTTAACAATGCAGCAATTTTAGCAAGAAGAATAGCGGGATTATAAGGCTTTGTGATAAACGCATCTCCACCCAGCATAATGCTGTTCAGTTCGTCCATATCTGTATTACTGCTTGTTACAAATACAATCGGAATATCTGAAAAGGTGCGAATCCCCGAGCATATTTCAAAACCGTTATTCCCCGGAAGTTTTATATCCAGAATAACCAGATGTGGCGCAGCTTCTTTTAACTGCTCTATTGTTTGGGAAAAATCCGTAACTGCAAATACTTCATATCCATTCCCAGACAAAAGAGTTTTAAGCTGTGTTTGTATCGTAAAATCATCTTCAATGATTAGTATTTTTTCCTTCATAGAGATACCTCCCTGACACTTTATTATACTGTATCAGAGAGGTTTTCTCAATCCATATTGAAGAATAGTAACGGAATAATGGGCGGTTGTCTATCAAATTTTTGTGTGTTACTTTACCGCACATGAGCATTAGAGGCAGGGTTGTCCTGGCCGTATCCCTCCAGAAGATTGATAACACCCCAGATGCCCAGGCCCGCGCCCAGAGCAACTACCAGAGTCTGCAAAACACCAACTGCGCTATTGAAAAATGCCATATAAAAATCCTCCTAAAAAATGTTTTTGATTTTGGTTTATTCGTTCACGTCGATCTCGTACACATCGAAGCGGTCGCCGGGCTTCACCACGGCGCGCAGCTTTTTCATGTACCGTTCCATGTCAAAGACATTTTTAGGGTCGGCGTCGGCTGTGTACTTGTAATTCGGGTGCCGCGTCAGATCGTACTTGTCCGAAAGAAACGGACGCACGCCGCGCAGCATGAAGATACATTTGCCTCCGTCCATAACTGCCAATTCGTCCTGGGTCATCAACTCCTTTCCTAATTTCTGATAACTGAGGCCGTGGGAAATCTGGCTGCCCCGGTTTTCGGACTGGTTGTAGCTGTCGATGGTCTCCTTGCCCAGCAGCTCCGAAATCTCCTTGAGCGTCGATTTTTCCTTGCCTCCCAAAAACAAGGTACTATCGCAGTTACCCACAATGGTATCCGCGTTGTCCTTGTAGATGGCTTTTAACTGGCTCTGCGACTGCAAAATAATAGAAGCCGATATCTCACGGCTCCGGATGGTGGCGATTAGCTTATCAAAGTTTGGTATCTGGCCGATGTTTGCGAACTCGTCCAGGATCAGGCGTACATGGACAGGCAGGCGCCCGCCGTAGAAATCATCCGCCTTGTCGCAGAGCAGGTTGAATAGCTGACTATACATAAGGGCTGCGACGAAATTGAAGGTGCTGTCCGTATCGCTGATGATAACGAACAGGGCCGATTTGCTGTCGCCCAGGGTATCCAGTTCCAGCTCGTCGGTCTCCATCAGATCCCGCAGCTCCTTGATATCGAAGGGAGCGAGACGGGCACCGCAGCTAATTAAAATGCTTTTGAGTGTCTTGCCAGTAACAAAATGTCAATAGTTTTTTAATCATTTTTCTCAAAAAGGCAAAAAAATAGAACGTATAGTTTATTTCCATACGCTCTATCTCACATTTCATATTAAATTTTGAATTCTACAAACTGGAATTTATATAATTATTCCTCTAACTTTCCCCATTTTATAGCTTTCCCGCCTGTCCATTAGTGAAATGATATGTAGTTTCCCTTATTTTTGCCCTTATGAGATAATTACAAGGGAAATAAGGGAATTTCTTTAATCATTGCCTACCACTTTATCAAGAAGCCTAACCGATTTTCGTTTCGCATCTCTTGTGGAGTGAGCATAGACATTCATTGTGGTACTGACATCTGAGTGTCCTAACAATTCCTGCACATCTTTTGGGGCTGCTCCATTTGCTAAAAGGTTGCTTGTATAGGTGTGACGTAACTGGTGGAAATGAAAGCCTTCAAATCCCTCTAATGTTTTTG